>NZ_JAKKSJ010000033.1:0-57022 GCF_025653365.1 Shewanella sp. SW32
AAGCAGTGGAAAAAACGATATGGTTATCATCGCCGTTCAATCTCAGAAACCGCCATGTACAGGATAAAACAACTGCTAGGAGGCACGTTGAGCATGCGGAATTATAACGCTCAGGTGGGAGAAGCTTACGCGATGATTAGGGCTTTGAACAAGCTTACTGGGCTAGGTATGCCTGAAACCCACTATGTAGCTTGATATTTGAACAATGATGAGAGTTTTGTTCGCTGACTCGATTTAGGAAACAAAGCCCCGCAATAACCACAAATCAAACCACCATGGCGCATTAATTCAAGCTGGTGCTACACCTGTTTATTTAGAAACGGCACGTAATCCCTTCGGATTTATTGGTGGCATTGATGCCCACTGTTTCCAAGAGTCCTATTTAAGAGAGCAAATTCGTGAAGTCGCGCCAGAAAGAGCCGATGAAAAACGCCCATTCCGCTTGGCGATAATCCAACTCGGCACCTATGACGGCACCATCTACAATGCTCGACAAGTTATTGATAAAATTGGCCATCTTTGTGACTACATCTTATTTGACTCGGCTTGGGTGGGTTATGAACAGTTCATCCCTATGATGAATGACTGCTCACCACTCTTGCTCGAACTGACTGCTGAAGATCCAGGCATTATCGTGACTCAGTCGGTACATAAACAGCAGGCGGGTTTCTCACAAACCTCGCAAATCCATAAAAAAGATAAACATATCAAAGGCCAAGATAGATATTGCAACCATAAACGCTTCAACAACGCCTTTATGATGCATGCCTCTACCAGTCCCTTCTATCCTTTATTTGCGGCGCTAGATGTAAACGCGAAAATGCATGAAGGCGCAAGCGGTCGTTATCTGTGGCGCGAAGCGGTAAAAGCGGGTATCGAAGCACGTAAGCTATTGCTCAAAAAGTGTAAATATATCAAGCCATTCGTGCCAACAATGATCGACGGCCGCCTATGGCAAGACTATGAAACCGAACAAATGGCCGATGACTTACGTTTCTTCGAATTCGAACCTGGTCAGAAATGGCACTCCTTCGAAGGTTATGAAAAAGGCCAATACTTTGTTGACCCTTGTAAGTTCTTATTAACAACACCGGGCATCGATGCTGAAACAGGCAAATATACCGAATTTGGTATTCCAGCGACTATTCTGGCTAACTTCTTACGGGAAAATAATATTATTCCAGAGAAGTGCGACTTGAATTCGATTTTATTCCTAATGACACCTGCGGAAGATATGGCCAAGATGCAACATCTGGTATCACAAATATCTCGTTTCGAGAAATTAGTCGATGAAGATGCGCCATTATCTGAAGTATTACCTAACGTTTATAACGCCAATAAAGCCCGTTATAAAAACTATTCTATCCGCCAACTCTGCCAAGAAATGCACAATCTTTATGTCAGCCATGACGTAAAACAACTGCAGAAAGAAATGTTCCGTAAAGCGCATTTTCCTACAAAAGTGATGGACCCGCAGGAAGCAAACCTAGAGTTTATTCGTGGCAAAGTAGAATTAGTCCCACTCTCGCAAATTGAAGGAAGAATTGCAGCAGAAGGCGCACTCCCTTACCCACCAGGCGTGTTATGTATGGTGCCAGGTGAAATATGGGGCGGTTCTGTTCAGCGTTATTTCCTTGCCCTTGAAGAAGGCATCAACCTATTACCTGGATTCTCACCAGAACTGCAAGGTGTTTATCTCGAAAATACCGCAGACGGCAAAATTCAAGCAATGGGCTATGTACTAAATAAATAATGAAGACTGACTGCAGGGTTTATTAACCCCACTCTGCAGTCAAATTCATGCCTCCTATAATAAGTCACCTAAATTAGGTTATTAGTATGAGTAAATCAGAAAATAAAATTGGCGTCGTCCAATTAACTATTATCACCATAGTCAACATGATGGGTTCGGGCATTATTATGCTACCAACCCAATTAGCTCAAGTCGGTACTATCTCCATTTTATCTTGGTTAGTAACAGCAGCAGGGTCAACTGCCCTCGCCTTCGCCTTTGCTAAGTGCGGTATGTTCAGTAAAAAATCCGGTGGTATGGGCGGTTATGCCGAGTATGCCTTCGGCCGTTCTGGCAACTTTATGGCCAACTACACCTATGCCGTCTCGCTGTTAATCGCCAACGTCGCGATTGCCATCTCTGCCGTGGGTTACGCAGCCGTGTTGCTGGAAGTTAACTTAAGCCCGATGGCAATTTGTCTTGCGACCATTGGCGTACTTTGGTTGGCAACCATTGCTAACTTCGGTGGTGCACGTATCACGGGTCGCGTCAGTAGCGTGACTGTGTGGGGGATTATTCTGCCAGTGATTGGCGTATCTTTAATTGGTTGGTTCTGGTTTGACATCGACCTCTATAAAGGCGCATGGAACCCGCATGATATGCCATTCTTCAAAGCGTTAGGCGGTTCTATCGCTATGACTTTGTGGGCGTTCCTCGGTTTAGAATCGGCCTGTGCAAACTCAGAAGCCGTCGATAACCCAGAAAAAAACGTACCTATCGCCGTGATGGGCGGTACCTTAGGTGCAGCAGTGATTTATATCGTTTCCACTAACGTCATTGCTGGTATTGTGCCAAATGCCGAGCTTGCCATGTCGAATGCGCCATTCGGTTTAGCCTTTGCACAAATGTTTAATCCAGTAGTCGGTAAAATCGTGATGGCCTGCGCCATTATCTCCTGTACTGGATCACTCTTAGGTTGGCAGTTCACTATTGCCCAAGTGTTTAAAGCCTCTGCTGATGAAGGATTTTTTCCTAAAATATTCTCTAAAGTCAGTAAAGCCGATGCGCCAATTTGGGGCATGACTATTATCGTCTCGATCCAAACAGCATTATCACTGATGACCATTAGCCCATCACTGAGTAAGCAGTTCGAAGCACTCGTTAACCTCGCCGTCGTCACCAACATTGTGCCTTATATCTTATCTATGGCCGCGCTTGGCATAATGCAAAGACAGCAAAAAGTGCCTATCAATAAAGCCCGCGTTGCCAACGTGATCGCCGTAATCGGTGCGTTATATAGCTTCTACGCTCTGTACAGCTCAGGCGAAACCGCAGTGATGCTTGGCGCCATAGCCACCTTCTTCGGTTGGACAATTTTCGGCGTGATCTCAAACCAAGCGCCTGTTGCCGACACACGTCCAGCCTAAATACGGCTAACGCATGATCGGAAACAATTAATACCAACATCCACATCAAGACTAACGATAACTCAGGGATCATAGGCCAAGCCTATGATCCCCTGGAGAATACTTGCTCATTATCGGGGGATTTATGAATAAGACTTGTCTCGCTTTAGTGTTACCTATGCTATTAACGGCCACCAGCAGTCAGGCGGTTGAACTCTATAAAGATCAAAAAAACACCTTAGATTTAACGGGTTGGTTAGGGTTTGCAGCATTAAATGACAGCCACGATACTTCAGTTATCGACGACTCGTCACGCCTAAGATTCAGCTTCGAGCGCAGCGAGAAAAATGGCTGGACCGCTTTCGCTACCACAGAATGGGGGATCAACATGGTCTCCAGCGACGATGGGCTAGTGATGCAAGGGGGCAAACTCGCCGCCGAAAAAACCGATGATTTTCTCTATAACCGCTTAGGTTATGTTGGCATGTCCCATGATACATGGGGCAACCTGAGTTTCGGTAAACAATGGGGCGCCTATTACGATGTCGCAGGCACTACAGATTTACCGAACGTATTTGCAGGTTACAGCGTTGGCGCTTACACCTTCGGTGATGGCAGTCTCACAGGTACAGGCCGTGCCGATTCCGCCTTCATTTACCGTAATCATTTAGGCCCAGTACAAATCGCCCTGCAATATGCAGCCAAAACCAATGGTGATGTCAGCCTAAAAAACGATGACGGTAGCGAGATGACCAACTCAGAACTGAGTTTTGACAGCAGCTACGGCGCCAGTATCACTTATGCGGTAACCGATAAATTTAAGCTACTCGCAGGTTTTAACCGCGGTGATTTTGAAGGCCACTTAGGCAATACTCAAGTCGATGAAACCAATGAAATTGTCGGCATTGGTGCCATGTATGGTGACTACTATCACTATGCCGAAGGACGTGAGGCCAACGGTCTCTATGTGGGCTTTAACGCTCACAAAAGTAAAAATAATGAACTGGTCAACGGCGATCTCTACGACGCCACTGGTGCCGAGTTGATGACGGCCTATCAATTCGACAACGGTTTTGTGCCTATGGTTGTACTCAGTTATTTAGATTTAGACACAGATGCAACTACGCCTATCCAAGGTAAATGGACTCGCCAATTTGCCATGCTGGGACTGCATTATCGCTACAGTAACGACACTGTGATGTTTGCCGAGATGAAGCTAGATTTCAGTGATATGGATGATCCTGCACTCGAAGCACAGGAAGACAACAGCTTCGCAGTCGGGATTAATTACTTCTTTTAAGGCTCAAGGGGATATTAACCAAGGTTGCTAAAGCGCTCATTCAACTTTGGCATTCCTTAGTCGCATGAAGCAGGACGATTTTGAGTATAAGTCTTTAGTGACAGTTCTAATCACATGTTGAGTTAAATCATGTTTAGCAGGATAGGCAGCTCGCGTCATCGCTCATATGCGTGAGCTTATTTGAGACTGAGGTGCGGCGCACGTTCCGTCTACAAACACTCGCCGTAACACTCATTGGATGGTACCGCAGGCTTACCATTATCTCTACGCCACTCCAAGTTAGTTTCTGGAGTGGCTTTTTTTCTAAAAAATTGAGCGGTTTAAGCCGATGTGCATTACGACTTTGCGCTTGACTTCAATGGCCAACGTTGACCTTACCCTTCGCCATTTATCGCATTAATACAGCGTTGTACGACTTCTTCGAAAGTGCCATCTATGCTCACTTGGATAACGTCAGCTTCATCGGTCGCGGGCATTTCCAGCGTGTCGAACTGACTCTTGAGTAGCTCAATCGGCATAAAGTGGGCTTTTCTGGCAAACATGCGTTCTTTGACTAATTCAAAATCTCCATATAGATGAATGAACACCAGCTTGCTGTTGTTCTGACGGATTAAGTCACGATACTGACGACGCAGTGCAGAGCAGACAATAACCCCCTCTTCACCCTTTTGCTCAATGCTATACACAGCATCGTTGATGCGCTCAAGCCAAGGAGCACGATCGCTATCATTGAGCGGTGAGCCAGATTTCATCTTGATAATATTGGCTCTAGGATGCAGATCATCACCATCAATAAATTTCGTCTCTAACGCCTTTGCGACCGCGGCACCAATCGAAGATTTGCCACAACTAGAGACGCCCATGAACACATAGCTATTGCCTTTTTTTCTCTCAGTCACTTTGTTAACCTCATGCCAATTCTCGAATTTAGTCACTTCCCACTCTACCATATTACGGGTAACATGTTACCGGTAACCTACAAAAATGTGGACAACTTAACTAACAAGGAAAAGTCCTCTTATGTCTGATATGTCATTGATTCTGACAGCGCTGGGTTCAATTGCCCTGCTACTGTTCTTAGTGATGAAAGTGAGATTACATGCAGTAGTATCACTGATACTGGTGTCGATCATTGCCGGCCTTTTCTCTGGCATGAACCCAGCTGATATTACCAATACAATTCAACAAGGTATGGGGGGAACACTGGGCTTTGTTGCGGTGGTGGTCGCTTTGGGAGCCATGTTTGGCCGGGTAATGGAAGAGACTGGCGCGCTAGATCAGATAGCCCATACACTGCTGAATAAATTTGGTAACGACAAAGCTCACTGGGCCATGACCTTTACAGGCTTTATCTGTGCGCTCCCCCTCTTCTTCGACGTTGCTGTGGTACTGCTGATTGGCATCGCCTTTGCCGTGGTTCGTAAAGGGGGCGGCAGCGTCGTTAAAATTGGTATTTCACTGCTCGCGGGTATTGCCACATGTCAGGCATTTCTCATCCCTGCACCGGGGCCTATTTTGGTCGCTTCCCAGCTCAATGCCGACTTTGGCTACATGATAGTCTTCGGTTTATTGGCATCGATTCCGGCGATGATTCTAGGCGGCCCACTCTTTGCCAGCCTCATCTCCCAAAAAGTCCATGTTGAGCTGCCTGCCCACGAGCAGCAGGAAAAAGGTGAACGAGAAGGTGGACCAATCCCCTCATTTGCGCTATCAATCAGTATTGTGGTGTTCCCACTGCTGCTTATCGGTTTAAAGACAGTGGTGTCACGCTTTATTGATGAAAAATCCGATCTGCATAATTGGCTCGCCTTGATAGGTCATCCATTCACCGCCATTTTGCTAGCCTGTTTAATCGCATTCTATGTACTGGGCGTGAGACGCAATATTCCCAATGAGCGCATCATGGAAATCTGTAGCAGTGCGTTACAACCTGCTGGGATCATTATTCTCGTCACCGGTGCTGGCGGCGTGTTCAAGCAAGTGCTGATTGACTCGGGTGTCGGCGATGCATTAGGCAATATGTTGGCAGGTTCGGGATTACCGATTGTAATACTGGCATTTATTTTGTCGGCTTCGGTGCGCGTAATCCAAGGGTCGGCAACCGTGGCCATGTTAACGGCTTGCGGCCTTATCATCCCAATACTTGAACCACTAAACTTAGATGGTGCTCAATTGGCGGCAATTACGATTGCCATTGGCGGTGGTTCGATTGTGCTCTCACACGTCAATGACTCAGGCTTCTGGCTCGCTAACCGTTTTCTTGGATTGTCAGAAAAACAAACACTGCAAACTTGGACTGTAATGGAGACCATTATCGGCACGACGGGCGGCATAGTTGCAGTCATCATCTCTGCGTTTCTCTAACGATAACCTGTGATGATAAACATAAGTCGTTAAGCGAAAGAACGAGGGGAAGTCTACAGTGTTTCCCCTAAATCAATACGATAGCCAAGATCGATAACCGATTCTGCTATCTCTTTGCCATTTAGCCTGTCTAATAGCTCAGTGGCAGCAATTCGACCAATCTCTTTTCTTGGCGTAATAATGCTCGCCAATTTTGGCGTCATAGATTGGCCAATATCATGGCCATGAAACCCTGCAACGCCAATTTGTTCAGGGATCTTGATGCCTTGTCTTTGACACTCAAATATCACCCCCGCCGCCAAATCATCGTTGGTGCAGAAAAAGCTATCCACATAGGGATATTTCGCTAATGTTTGTTGCAATAACGACGCCCCCAACGAAAACGACGAGGCCTCATTTGTGGTCATCGCCAAAGGTGTAAGCTGAGCTTGCTGCATCGCTAACTCGTAGCCTCGCATCTTAAGCTGAGTGCGAATATCCATGCGCGCGCCTAGGTAGGCAATGTGGCGATAGCCTTGTGCAATCATGGCCTTAACCATTTCGCATGCGGCCGCGGTGTTATCGAAACCCACACACTGTTGAATAGAAGGCGACACGCTATCCATCATTTCGATGACCGGAATGCCCGCCGTTTCAATCATTCGCACGGTACGCGGCGTGTGGTAACTTTCGGACAAGAGTAAGCCATCGATATTGTAAGAGAGCAGTGATGCCACCCGCTCTTCTTCTAATTCGGCCTGATACCCGTAGTGAGCCAGCATGGTTTGATAACCGCGTTTGCCGGTCACATTCTCGATACCGCGCAGCACTTCAGCAAATACTTGGTTGGTTAACGAAGGCACTAACACGCCAATAGCGCGACTGGTTGCTTGCGCTAAAATTTCCGGCGCGCGATTAGGAATATAACCTAAGGTTTCTAGTGCGACAGCAATCTTCTCTTGAGTGCTTTGCGCCACCCTTGTTGGATTTTTTAAATAGCGACTCACCGTCATTTTGGTGACCCCAACTTGATCGGCAACGTCTTGAAGACTGGGTCTACGCTTTTTATTCATAGTATCTAATGTTAGTTAACGAACCGCGGATATGGGTAAGATGTATAGCTAAAATATCGAATATAAACAAATAGTAGACATAAACATCAGACAGGGATCTTATAATAGTTCGCCCAGCGATACCAGTTGAGGACTATTTTAGCGGCATGACCATGCTAGCTAGGCCACTCCAAACTCATATCTGGAGCGGCCTTTGAACATTATTTGTGATGGCGAAAAGTGTTACTTAGCCTGTTGGCGACCCTGAGAGGGCTTTCCTGCAGGTTTACCACCCGTTTTTGATGGGTTTCCGCCTTGAGCACTGCTGTTCGCTTGAGCGCCGCCGGCCTTAAAACCAGACTGGCCGAAGGGCGCTTTTGCTCCCGGACGGCTCGAATGGACTCCACTAGGTTTAGAGCCAGTTGGTTTAGATCCCGTTGGCTTAGCGCCATTCGCTGCTGGTTTTCCACCTTTAGCTGCTGGTTTTGACTCAGCACCAGCCTGAGTTTGCGCGCCGCATTTCGCCGCACCTTTAGATTTTCCATCGCCCTTGCGGTCATCAAATTGATTGCCCGAGAAGCGCGTAAAGGCTTTTTGGCCTTGGTTAGCATCTTTCATCCACTTAGGTCCGCGCTCATTTCGACCTTCTGGCGGCACTAACTGATGCGGACTATTACCGATCAAGTCTTCACGCCCCATGGCGGTTAAGCCTTCACGGATTAATGGCCAACCCGCAGGATCGTGATAACGCAGCAATGCTTTGTGCAAGCGACGTTGGCGCCCTTTCTTCGGCACAGATACCACTTCGCTGGTGTGCTTGACGTTTTTCAGCGAGTTTAACTCGGTATGATAAATCGTGGTCGCATTCGCCATCGGTGACGGATAAAAGTTCTGTACTTGGTCGAGCTTGAACTTACGCTCCTTCAACCACAGCGCTAAGTTCACCATGTCTTCGTCGGTCGTGCCTGGATGCGCCGAAATAAAGTAAGGGATCAGGAACTGCTCTTTACCCGCTTCCTTAGAAAACTTGTCGAACAATTCTTTAAACTTATCGTAGGCGCCCATGCCGGGTTTCATCATCTTGCTGAGCGGACCTTCTTCGGTATGCTCAGGGGCGATTTTTAAGTAGCCGCCCACATGGTGCTGCACTAACTCTTTAACGTAAGCCGGATCTTCGATCGCCAAGTCGTAACGCACGCCAGAGGCAATCAATACTTTCTTGATGCCAGGGACGGCACGCGCCGCGCGGTACAGGTCGATAGTGTGTTTATGATCTGTGCCTAAGTGGCCGCAAATCGATGGGAACACACAGGATAAACGCCGACAGGTTTTTTCGGCCTTTTCGCTAGTACAACCTAAACGATACATGTTGGCGGTTGGGCCACCTAAATCGGAAATCACCCCAGTAAAGCCAGGCACTTTTTCCTGAATATCTTTGATTTCTTTAACAATCGACTCTTGTGAGCGACTCTGAATGATTCGACCTTCATGCTCGGTAATCGAGCAGAAAGAACAGCCACCAAAGCAACCACGCATGATGTTGATAGACGTCTTGATCATGTCATAGGCAGGAATTTTTTCCTTGCCGTAAATCGGATGAGGAATACGCTGGTAAGGTAAATCGAATACGGCATCCATCTCATCGGTATTAAGCGGCCATGCGGGCGGATTCACCCAAACGGCGCGGTCGCCATGGGGTTGAAATAACGCACGGGCACAACCTGGGTTTTGCTCTTGGTGCAAAATCCGTGAAGCATGGGCATATAAATATTTGTCTTCAGAGACTTTTTCAAACGCTGGCAGCAGCACATAGGTTTTATCCCATGGCTTAGGTTTAGGCGGTTGAACGCTAATAGGCTTAGGTGCTTCGTTATCGAATATCTTCACATCCGACGGGCCAGACAAGTTAGCACAGCCCACATCATCGGCGCCGTAAGGATTCGGCAGCGGCTCTATCTTGTGCAGTTGGTCAATCTTGCGCGAGTCCATACCGCGCCATTCGGGCAGCGGCTCTTTACGGATAACGGCTGTGCCGCGCACATCGTGCAGCGAGCTAATGGGTTCGCCGGCAGCTAAGCGGCGTGCCACTTCAACTAAAGGACGCTCGGCGTTGCCGTACATCAAAATGTCGGCCTTGGCATCGAAAATCACACTGCGACGCACTTTGTCCGACCAATAATCGTAATGGGCGATGCGGCGTAAACTGGCTTCGATACCACCAATAATCACAGGCACATCTTTAAAGGCTTCTTTACAACGCTGGGTGTACACAGTCACGGCGCGATCTGGGCGCTTACCACCAATATCCCCCGCAGTATAAGCATCATCGGAGCGTAAACGACGGTCGGCGGTGTAACGGTTAATCATCGAATCCATGTTACCGGCGGTGACGCCAAAAAACAGATTCGGGCGGCCCAATTGCATAAAGGCTTCTTTGCTCGACCAATCTGGCTGGGAAATAATCCCAACTCGGTAACCTTGAGCCTCTAACATACGGCCGATCACCGCCATGCCAAAGCTTGGGTGATCCACATAAGCGTCGCCTGTGACTATGATGATGTCACAGCTATCCCAACCAAGCTTATCCATCTCCTTGCGAGACATAGGTAAGAAAGGCGCAGTGCTGTCGCCCGTGGCCCAATACTTGGGATGACTAAAGAGTGTGGATTCAACTTGCATGGATTGTGACCCGAAAACGTAATGTCAAATAAAGGCGCCACGAAAATAAGTTACGCCAATTTAGGGACGCGGAGTATAGCAGGGAATGGAGGATAGATGCGATTAAAAAAACACCAATCGAGGCATTTTCAGGGGTATTTGAGCCAGAAGCGTAATACCCCTAAATCCGCTATGGATATGGCTTAGGGCGGAATTGACCGCCCAAACCTGCGAGCCTAGAGACCCTTTCCTAAACCTTGAGCAAAATGCAGCAAATTCACCAACGCCAAACTGATAATCACTAGCCAAGTGAGCAATACGCCCCAAAAACGACCAAAATGGTAACCACCTTGGCCTTGAGTTAAGCCAATAGCATGGAGTAAGCGCGCCACTATCCACACAGTCCCAAAACAGTGTAAATAAAATGCAGGCAAGCCACCCGCTTCGGCCACCAGCATTAAAATCAATACGATAGGCGCATTTTCGATCAGGTTAACATGCACTCGATTAGCCAAAGCTAAGGCGCTGTTACCACCATCCCCTAGGCCGATTTTCTGACCTCGCCTTAATTTCACTACTCGATAAGCCAAAGCGACAATTAATAGCCCTGTGAGGCTAGCGTAAAGACCCGTTACCATCAAAGACATGCCTATTTCCCCTTATCAAAAAGCTGACTATAGCCCGAGCTGCAAAAAATCAGCAATTTATTTGTATTAAGGTTAAAAGCCATTAACCTTTTATAGACAAGATAGGTTAATATGCGCGCGTCATTCCCTACAACTTTTTATACAGTGAATACCCCGATTGGATAACGACGAGTTTATCGAAAAACGCAGATTTATCATAAAGCTAGGCAAAGCCTTGCATAAGTTTGGCACACCCGCTTATCGTCTAGAAACCCACTTACAAACCGTTGCTCGCACCTTAGGTATCGAAGGCTATTTCCTTATATCTCCAACGTCGATGACCTTCGTTTTGCAACATGATACCGATCAAGAATATAACCATGCAGCTCGCGTTAAGCCCGGTGAACTCGATTTAGGTTCACTCGCCCGCACCGATGAATTGGTCGATGAGTTAACCTCAGGTAAACGCACTTTGGCCGAGGCCTTAGATCGCTTAGAAGAAATCGCCAATAAACCCAACCCCTATGGCCCTGTATTAACTTGCTTTTCTTTTGGAACTTCTGCCGCCGCTTTCGCTATGCTGATGGGCACGGGTTGGAACGATGTATTTTGGTCAGGATTATTAGGCTTATTCGTCTATGGCTTGGTATATCGTGCCGAACGCTCTGCCCGCATGGCAGAAGTGCTCGAACCCTTCGCCACTATCCTTTGCGCTATCGCAGCCTGTGGCATAGCGCGTATCGATCCAAATATTAATATCCCAGTAGTGATCCTCTCCTCCATTATTATTTTTATTCCCGGCTTAGCCTTAACCTTAGGTTTAGCCGAACTCGCCGCACGGGATTTAATTTCTGGCACGGCGCGCATCATGGATGCGAGCATGCAATTATTTAAGCTGTACTTTGGTGCAGTGCTCGGCATGGCAATCGGTAAGGCTATGTTCGGCGAAGCGATTCACATAGAACCTGAGGGTTTACCTCGCTGGGCAATTTGGTCGGCGGTTCCGATTCTATCTATGGCGCTGGTTTTTATCTTCAAAGCAAGGATGCAAGATTCGCCTTGGGGCGTATTGGCTGGGATAGTGGCGTTTTTCTCAGCCATGCTCGGCGGACATTATTTTGGTGATTCGGTGGGGATCTTCTTTGGTGCCTTGGCAGTAGGAATTTATTCTAACCTCTTCGCCCGCTGGATGAAGGCGCCAGCCTCCATCGCCCTGTTGCAGGGAATAGTGATCTTAGTCCCCGGCAGTAAAACCTATATCGGACTCAATGCACTGATCTCAGGTGAGACCATGCTCAATCAGTCGCACATAGGCTCGCAAATCTTTCTGATTTTTATGTCGCTGATTGCGGGGCTCATCTTTGCTAACGTCGCTGTCCCACCTAGGCGTACACTGTAACAATCGCTAATCCGGCTGGAGCCCGCGCCCAGCCGCCACCTCAAGATAGTCTTAAGCTAACCTTAAGTAAAATAAGAAACTTATTAAAATGTTTCCTTGACTAACACTCGTTTTCCATGTGTTATTAAATTGTGAATTGCAACGTGAAATTGTTTTCGCTGCAGTCGTCGATTTCATGGGAGTGGCCTTTTATGCAGAAATTTTTTCAGTATGCATGCATCCTATCTTGTTGTGTTGGCAACCTAATCAGGGTTGCCCAAGCAGAAGAGGCTAAGCTCGCCGATCCCGCAAACCAAGATCAAACAAAACAAAAAGTCAGCAAGATTGTGGTGGTCAACAACCCCATTTTTGATGAGTCAGATCCCGATGCTTTTTTCATTCACCGCTGGGCTAACGCCCTGCATATCAATACCAAAGAATATGTGGTTCTCGATAATCTAACCTTCAGCGAAAATGATACTGTTACACAAAAAGATCTCGACGAATCCCAACGCCTGTTACGCGCAGTACCTTACATTCGCGACGCCAAAATTTATATCGCCGAGAAAGATCCCCAAGCCGATGTCGATCCATCCGTTGAGTCCGTGGTGGTGGAGACCTGGGATAATTGGTCATTATTACCGACAGCGAGTTTAAGTAGTTCAGGTGGCGACACCCGTTACTCCTTCGGGCTCAAAGAAGACAACTTGCTTGGAACTGGGATCCGCACTCGACTTAAATATCAATCTAATGAATCCCGGAATGGCTATAAATTTGCTTTCGAAGCGCCGCTCAGCATTATTGAGCACGGCACAGTTGCCGCTGAGTTCTACGACAATAGCGACGGCCAAGCTAAACACGTTTATGTCAGTAAGCCCTTCTATTCCCTCAATACGAGTACCATGTATTCGGCGGAGTTTTTAGACGATAACCGTACAGATACCCTCAGACAAAATGGACAAGAGGTGAATGAGTTCACACACACAGTCGACTATCTCAATCTGCAATATGCCTGGTTAATTAATAAAAACAGTCGGCACCTTTCTCGCTTTATTACTGGTGTCACCCAAGACAAGCACGAGTTTGCCCATTCTGAGCGCTATCCTACTTCCATGCTCCCTCAAGACAGGGACTTTATGTACCCTTGGGTCGCCTACGAGTTTATCGAAGATGATTTCCACGTACTGAATAATGTTCACCTGATCACCAACAATGAAGACTTTAACTTAGGTTGGCATCACTATGTACAATTCGGCATAGAAACCAATGATATAGGTGATAACAATCCCTTAGGCTACCACGTTAACTGGCAAAGCACTGGCGGGTATAAGTTTAACGATCAACTGTGGCTGTTAGAAATGGGGGGGACAAGCACTATCGGCACCACCCAAAAAGATACTTATAAGGTCGATATTCAAGCCGAATACTTCTATCAAATTCATCCTAAGTGGACGGCTTATGGCAAAGCTTGGGCTAGCCTTTCACAGAACACTTATCTGGATCTAACAAAAGGATTAGGGGATGAAACTGGCGTGCGCGGTTATCCAAACGAATACCAACAAGGGGATAATCAGTGGTTACTGACCGCCGAGATACGCAATTACCCCAATATCAACTTATACCAACTGGCTGAATTAGGCTGGGCAGTCTTTGCCGATCTGGGTCAAGCCTCCGGCGGCCAACTCGCCGAGAATAACGAAGTCAGCGGACCACTGGGTAGCATAGGCATAGGCGCGCGGATTTATTCCTCTCGATCCAGCTATGGCAACGTAGCCCATATTGATTTTTCACTCCCTTATACGGGCGGCGAGTCAGTAAACAGCTGGGAATGGCGATTCCTAGTGAAAAGCAGTTTTTAAACTAAGGTACATAATAATCGTATGAACTATGTACTTTTTAAGACAATCTTTGGCGCCTTGTGGCCTAAAATAATCCTGACGCTATCTGCCTGACCTCCTGTTCAACCCTCTGTACCAGAGAAGCGTCTGCCAATATGGGAGAACCGCAATTAAAGGGAGGTTTAGGATCATATTCAAACAATAACTGCAGTGTTTTAGCCTGTTGTTCACCCTCTATATTGGCAATGAGTGCCAAAGCAAAATCGAGCCCTGCAGTAATACCGCCGCCACTGATCCGATTACGGTCAATCACAATACGTTTATTTTCAAAGGTAATTTGAGGATATTGTACCAACACTGAAGCATAAGCCCAGTGAGTGGTCGTACGATAACCATTAAGTAAACCTGTTGCCGCAAGAATCAAGGCACCAGTGCATACAGATGTAATGTATTGTGCTTGCTCCCCCTTGCATTTTAAGAAAGAAATGACTTGCTCATCCTGTATTTGCGCCAAAGGATTTGCGCTCCCAGGCACTAAAAGGATATCTATCGGCGGACAATTATCGAAATCGTAATTAGGCTGTAAGTTAACGCCCGCATCACAGGGTAATAGCGTGCTGGTTTTCGCAAAAGTGAAGGTTTCAAATGATGGCACAAAGGCTAAAAACTGTAGTGGCCCATAGGCATCGAGCATCGTCATGCCGGGATAAAGGAAAATACCTACTCTTAATTTGTGCTTGATTGGATTATTTGTTTTATCACTTTGAGCCGCTTCAATATTTTCACTCATCACAGATTCTCCATCGGTAGTGACAATTTCATATTTCAGGTAACACTGTCGTTGCAGTTAACCCTATGACCGTCACTATAAAGCCCATTATTCCTAACCATCAGGCACAAACTCGCCCGAATGTTTCAAATGGTACACCTGAGCCTATCTGTTCCACTTAAGCAAAAATCACAACACAAGAGCCATTGAGGCTAATGTATAATCAAACGCCTGAATTGAATTTGGAGCAAAATCCAGTATGCACACCAAGCCCCACATGCGCATAGAACAAAGCCCACGAGCGATGCTCAAGGTTCTCCACGTTTTCAAGGAAATGCTTAAACAACAAGATTATCGTGATATTGCAGTGGCAGATATTGCGCACAAAGCCGATGTCGGGCGCACGACGTTTTATCGCTACTTCAAACGCAAGTTGGATATTCTTATTGCACTACATCAAAATATTTTTGAAAATATCTTTGAAGATCTACGGTCAACCGAAGACTGGCTTTCAACTAACACACCACCCTCATTGGAAAAACTGCTTATTACTTTTAGCCGAAACAGCATGTTTCGCCGCTCCATGTCATTTAGACTAGGTAGCGACCTCGATGCAGCAACTAAACAATTACAAACTAAACTTGTGCAACATATCGAAAATAAATTGATCAACACCTTCAACACTGACGAATTTATTATTCCAAGCTACACATTAGCCCATAGCATATGGGCTCTTTATTTAAGCCAAATTCAACAACTTATCGCCAGTCCCACACCTTGTCCTATACAACAAGCAAAATACTTACACTTACTGACTCGAGGCATAATTGTAGCGGCATTGACGACAACTAATAGCAGCGAAACCCACACCAATGGAAATCATTAAGGTAAAAATCACAGCATTTACATCATTCTCAAGCGATGAGTTTGGTAATCCAACGCAAGCCAAAAGTGCTACGCAGTAGTTTTACAGTGCTGTTATGGCGCATTTGAAACAGACAGCCAAGGCTAAAACTGACGATTAAACCTGGTGTCGACCCTATAAAATCACGACTGCTTTGCACTAATTGTCGTTTCCTCATCAGTAACAAATCATGCTGCAACTGGCCTTGTTCCGTCAGCACAGTCAGCTTCAACTGCTGTTTTTTAAGTAACTGTTGAATTAGCATACTCGCGCCCCCTATTTTTGATGTTCCGACTCTCGAGTCGAGAGCAAAAGCTGTAATTGCTGCCAAGTCTTCGAAAAGCCAGTTTGTGACAGCACATAGCCAAGACTACGCCAACACCAAAGCAATAAAACAAACTGTAGCACCACCAAAGCGCTCACTGTGGCCAATAACGAACCGCTCAATTGAAACAGCATATAGCCCAACAGCAATAAAATACTGCCCCAGAATAACGTAATGCCAGTACCAAAACAGACGACTAAAGCCGCAGCGATAATCAGGCTACGCCCTGTTAACCGCCATTCTGCAGTTGCTATTTTCCCGGCCAACTTCAACTGCTCGAGATAGGCTTGCTTCACTGAACTACTAAGAACAGCTATTTCAGCCAGTTGCTCCATTGCCTGATCAATAACTTTATGCTGGGCAGCAGCTGATGCTGTCTGCCCAGTTTTGGCGGTTTGCGCACTATGCTGGACGGGCCTTTGTTCTGGCGCCTCTGACCTTGCACGGTTTTGCATAAATCCACCTTAGCGACGGCGCAATAAAGCCGTTAATACCACACCAGCGGCAAAGGCAATCCCAGCTGTAGCCAATGGATTTTGCGCTGCCAATTCACGGGTTTTGCTATAAGAACTTTGCAGTTGTAATTTGATTTCCTCCTGCTTGAGCGCCAGAGTTTCCTGTGAGCTAGCCGCCGTTTTACGCAAAGTGTCTTCTGCAACTGCGGCTTTCTCTGCCACTGCATCAACTGCATGGTGCGTCACTTCAGTTGCTTTCGCTGTTGTGGGTGAATTTAAAGCACCGCTATCTTTACTGTTAGTTTGTTCTGCTACGCTTTTTGAACTGGCCATAAAAAGCCTCCTTGGTGAACACTGTGCAATGCAACAAGATGCTGCACTTTGCGTACAAACCAATGCAATGGCTATACCAAACAATATAAACACATAAAAACAAAAGGTTAGAACTCCATTATTTCTATTAACCCTCCAAGTTAACTGTAGATGTTACCTGCATTGAGTAATTTTTACCTACCCTATCAATACGTCACTTATTCGCTTGCTGCAGTAACGCTGCAATGCCGTAGAGTATAGGCGTAGCATGATCAAAAAAAGCACGAAATCCAGAACACAAGTAGTTCAAACCAAGCTCGCCATCTGGTGCTCGAATGAGACGATTTTTAGGACATTCTCCCCAGCACAATTTGAGATGCGAGCACTGTAAACAATAACTGGGCAGATTATCGCGCTTTGCCATCCCAAAGGCTTCTTGGCGAGTCGAAAAAACCAGATCATTCAAACCGTCTTTGGCAATGTCGCCAAGTTCGTATTCAGGATAAACATAGTGATCACAGGAATACACTTTGCCATCGTGCTCTACCGCAATGCCTTTGCCGCAAAACTCCGCCATCACGCAAATTTGAGCCGGCAAGCCCATCACCTGCGCAACTGCGGTCTCAAATAAGTTCACTAATACTCGGCCTAAATCATGATTCACCCACTCTTCAAACACGGCTATCAAAAAGCGCCCCCACTCATCGGGATCAACAGACCAATCAGTGACCACAGACATAGGATGCCCAGGTTTAGCAAGCTCCGTACCTATGATAGGTAACATCTGCTCTTGCCAAAATTGTGGTGCGGTTTGCTTAAAATTATTCGCCTCAACACAAGGGGTAAATTGAATATAGGTGGCGCCGAGTTCTTGGGTAAGAAAACGATAAACCTCTAACGGATACATCACATTATGACGATTGATGACGGTCAAGGCATTGAAGGGAACTTGATGCTTTCTCAGCACAGCAGCCGCAGCCATTACTCGCTCAAATGTGGGTTTGCCGCTACGGGTGACGCGATATTTATCATGTAATGCTTGTGGACCATCAATTGACAAGCCGACGAGGAAATCATTCTCTTTGAGGAAAATCGCCCAGTTATCATCAAGTAGAATGCCATTAGTCTGTAAGTCATTTTTAATATTTACATTACTAGGCGCGTAAACTTTCTGTAGCTGGACGACTTTGTTAAAAAAATCCAGCCCCATGAGGGTAGGCTCACCGCCCTGCCATGAGAACACTATTTCATCGCCATCTTGGCTGTTAATGTAATTTTCGATAAACAATGCCAGTGTATCATCGGACATATATGTCTGCTTCGGTTGCCCTAACAACTCAGCTTTATGCAGATAGAAACAGTACTGACAATCAATATTACATTTCGAACCACTAGGCTTAGCCATCGCATGAAAACGTCGCACATATTCTGGGGTGTCACTCAAATCTTTCTTGGCTGTCAATAAGGGAATCACAGGCATATACGTGCTCTTTTTCATGGAAATAACACCATTTAAATTAATCCAATAAAACAAGTGCCCTGAATGCAATCGCACGCAGGACACATGAACACACGTTACTTTGTTTACTTTACAAAACTTGCTGGCTTTTGCCTGGGCGGGTAAGCGGCTAATGTTTGCTTCATTTTGGCGACTTCCGCCAGTGCTGGCATCATAATAAATGCATGGTCATACCACCAACGTTCGTATCCGATTCCAGTGTCTCCACGTTCGAAAGGATCGGTTTCCATATCAAAGAGCAAGGGCGCACGTAGCTGAGTAAAAGGCTCACGCCACACATCCATTCCGTTACTTTTCTGAATGTTAAAATGTATCTTCCAACGGCCATAACGCATAGCTAATAAGTCGCCATCATCACTCCAGTAGAAGAAGTTTTCCCGTGCGGTTGCCCCCTTACCTTCGATGAGTTTACTCTGGTCAAAGCCATCAAGATGAACCTTGTAAGTTATGTCGTTAACTTTATAGCCATTGAGCAGCTTGTCTTTCACTTGAGCGTCACCAGCAGCGGCCAATAATGTAGGAAACCAATCTTCACTGGCAAACATCTCCCTAATCACTGAACCCGGTTGAACATGCCCAGGCCATTTAATCATCGCAGGCACCCTAAAACCGCCTTCCCAGCCAGTATTTTTTTCACCGCGAAACGGTGCCATGCCAGCATCAGGCCAAGTGGCAATCATAGGACCGTTATCTGTGGTATAGATAATGATAGTGTTATCGTCTATGCCTAACTGCCCCACTTTATCGAGTAGCTTCCCCACTTGGTCATCATGCTGCAGCATGCCATCAGCATAAGTATTTAAGCCCGTTTTATCTTTGTATTCAGGGGGAACATGCGTCCAATTATGCATTCTAGAAGGATTCACCCACATAAAGAATGGCTTATCAGCCTTCACTTGACGGGTCATAAAATCAGCAGCAGCAGACATGAACTCATCATCTACTGTTTCCATGCGCTTACGCGTTAAAGGGCCAGTATCAACCACATCACCCGGAGTTGGCGCTACGCTGCCCCTAGGACTGTCTTTTTCGGCACTTTTTGCGGTTGCTTTCAACACCCCTCTTGGCGCAAAGTTTTTCAAAAACGCGGGATCTTTAGGATAATCCGCATTCTCCGGTTCTTCCTCGGCATTGAGGTGATATAAATTGCCGTAAAACTCATCGAATCCATGTCGAGTTGGCAAATACTCATCCCGATCGCCCAAATGATTTTTACCAAATTGGCCCGTGGCATAGCCCAGATTTCGCAACAAAGTAGCCATGGTCGGATCTTGCTCTGAAATACCCACCTTCGCCCCTGGAAAACCAACTTTACTCAGCCCAGTACGAATAGGCATTTGTCCAGTAATAAATGCCGAGCGGCCCGCTGTCGAACTCTGCTGAGCATAATAGGATGTAAACTTGGCGCCTTCTTTGGCGATCCTGTCAATATTAGGTGTGCTGTAACCCAGCATACCTTGGTTAAAGGTACTGAGATTCCAATAACCAATATCATCGCCCATAATCACTAATATATTCGGTTTATTTGCAGCGTAGATATTAGTTATATTACCGCCCAAGATTAACGTCACCGCTGTGGTAAGTAATTTTTTCTGCATGTGCATAATCCTTTCCCTCTCCTTGCTGTGATAATAAATTTATTATTTTTTATCCCGCAGCCATCGATTAATATAATAACCTGCACTCTGTAATTAAAACCGTTCCCATCTACAGAAGCTCTACACATTTCCACAAGGCTTTGTGCCATCGTTCAATATTTGATATCACCCTAATGAGATAATTTTATAAATTACTTTGCGGGTAAATACTGACCAAATGCATTGACCACACCTAAATCATGATTAATTTCATCATTTTCAAAAGCTATGTTGCCATTAATTATTACGGTATCAACTAGATGTGAATTTCGATTGACCAAACGTTGTAAATCAAAGTTTTCCATTTCAGCCCAACTGACCTGCTCTAAATCCAAATTAAAATACTCAGGATTAATAATGACAATATCAGCTCGATCACCTTGACGAATTTTCCCAGCGTCAATACCAAACCAATCGGCCTGATCACCAGTCATCTTCCACACCGCTTTTTCCATGGTCATAATTGCTTTACCTTCATCCATGCTTTCTTTAACTAACTTCAGCATTCTTAGCGGTAAATTATAAAAAGCCATATTTCGGATATGCGCACCAGCATCGCTAAAGGTGATCAGCGACTTATCATCCCCGACCATTTTCTTCAGCACGTCTTTTCGATGATTCGCGACTGTAGTGTACCAGCGCAGCTTAGTGCCAAATTCAACGACTAAATCAAGAAATAGATCAACAACATGCACATTACGGCTCTTAGCCACCTCAGAAAAGTTTTTGCCTATGATGCTATTATCGGGACAATCTAAAATAATCGCGTCGCCAAAATCCCGCTGCCACACTCTCGGACTTAACTTTTCCCCATAAAACTTCCTGAAGTTTCTGCGATAGGTTTCATCTTTTAATAATGCGTTACGCTCCACTTCGGCTTTTAAGTTTAAAGCCATCTCACCCGCGCCAAACTCTTCAAAGAACACCACATCAATGCCATCGGCATAAACGGTAAAAGGAGTAGGCAACACTTGCCAGCGAAAATCCCCCCTAAAGAAATTAGTCACTTGCGCCGCAATATTAGTGATCTTGCTTAAATAAACACTGCCCTTTAGATCCATTCGACTAATTAACGTTGTTTTTAACGGCTTTTTAAACAGTCCCATGCATTCACGCATATACTGATTAACTTGCAATATAGCGGCAGCATTCGGCGCCCCTTGATGCACACGATCAAACTTGCGCACCAGCGCATTTAGACGCGAGATCTCTTTCCATGGCGCATAGGTACTCGGCAAGCTTTTAGACCAAGCCCTATCACCATCCAATTTGTCCCACTTTAACCGCATAGTCGACAGTCCAATGAAACCAATCTCTAACGCTTCCTCGAGCAAGTCCTCCATCTTTTTGATTTCACTAGCACTAGGCACAACATTACGATCGGTGGCCCTTAATAGCCCCATAACACCGACTCTTAAATCGCTATGACCCAACATAGTAATGACATTTGGTCCAAGCGGATGCCCCTTAACAAAATCAACCCATTCCTTAGGTGTACTCCAGGTTTTATGCTGCTTTAAAATAGGTAACACTTTTTCCCTCGGCACAGTCTCTACTCGGGTAAAGATATCGGCGGCATCTTCATAATCACTGCAAATCATGCTCAATGAACAACTACCCACCAGCACCGTCGTTACCCCATGACGCACTGACTCAGATAGGCTCGGGCTTACGATAAGCTCTGCATCATAATGTGTATGACTATCAATAAAACCAGGCATGACCCACTTGTGATTGGCGTCTATCACTCGGTGACTTTGAGATTCATCTAGAGCCGTATCGCTCACTCGCATAATCTTGCCGGATTTAATACCGATATTTTGAATTGTGGCAGTATTCCCCATGCCATCAAAATAGAGTCCATTTTTGATAATTATGTCAAATTGCATCCTAAGCCTCGCCTTGTTATTGTTATTAGTCCAACCTGCCTTGTAAGGTAACAACATTTAGATTACGCTTTGCTAATTCAAAATTCTTGTCATTTGACGACATTTAAAAACATGAAATAAACAATAAAAACAGTGATGTAACAATTTCGCAGTGGATTTTATGGAAAATATAAGACAGCAAAACTGTGCCGAGGAAAGAGGCCAATGGAGCAGGAATATTTGATCCGCAGCGGATCTCTTCAAGGTTATGCCGAGCTAATGACATCTTTACAGGGTGATACTCATGCGCTGTTAAAACAGGTGAACTTATGCATTGACGATCTTAAAACCCATGAAAAACTCATTTCATTCAATTCAATGCAAAAGCTACTAGAAATTAGTGCCGATCAACTTAATATGCCCCATTTGGGACTCACACTATCACAGCGACAAAATATTGAGATGCTTGGGCCTTTAGGATTATTAATGGCGAGTTGCAACACAATAAAAGAAGCAATCTATACGGTGCAGCGATATATGTCTGCCCACTCTCCCGCAGAAAATTGGATATTAAGTGAAATAGGCAATACCGCATCCATCACTCGCTTTGAATACGCAACCAATACCATCCCATTAAAACAAGTCAAAGAATTAGCGCTGGGGGCATGTTACAGGATGCTGACTTTATTCATAGGGAATCAATTTAATGCCATCAGGCTTGAATTATCCCATAGTGCAATTTCTGACATTAAAATTTATCGCCACATTTTTAAAACGGATGTAAAATTCAATCAAGATGCAGATAGAATTATTTTTGATAAAAAATATCTCGATTATCCCGTAATATTCAATAGCAAAGAGAGAAGTCAATATTTAGAAAATTACATTAATCTTGCAACCCAACCCTTTGATAACCTCGAACGCAAAATAATTAGCTTAATTTCACAGGGAATAGAAACCAATCAGTCATTACTGGACAGTATTTCTACCGTACTCAAGATGAATAAAAGAACCCTACAACGCCACCTGACAACGCAAAACATAAGTTTTAAGGATCTTGTGGCACATGTTAAGGGAACTAAAGCTTGTTGGTACCTTAGTGCGAGTCAAATGAGTATTACCGCTATCAGTGCCGCGCTGGGCTACCACGATTGTAGTGCATTTTCAAAAGCCTTTAAGAAACAACATGGATGCTCGCCACTGCAATGGCGCAACAACAAACAAAATACAGCGAATAAACCTAACGCTAGATAACAAAAAGCCCGTTTGTCATTACGACAAACAGGCTTTTTGTTGAATGAGGTGAGTTGGCCGATAAGCCGGGTCCTGTCTTGGACAGTCATTCATCTAGGCCTGCAATCGCTCACAGGCTCAAGCGACCTACCCGGTTCCAACGCGAGCCACGCCATACGGAACCCTATTTGGTCTTGCTCCGGGTGGAGTTTACCTTGCTACGAACTATTGCTAGCCGCACGGTGCGCTCTTACCGCACCCTTTCACCCTTACCGACCTGATAAATCAGGTAGGCGGTCTACTCTCTGTTGCACTTGTCGTCGGTTCGCACCGCCCAGGCGTTACCTGGCACCCCGCTCTTTGGAGCCCGGACTTTCCTCCCCGTTCTTGCGAACGCGGCGACTGTCTGGCCAACTCGGCGCGGATTATAGCCTAAGCCACCCTGATGCACCACAGATAATCCGCACGTAACCGTTTTAGCGCTTATAAATCAGACTCTAGACCGTATTTGTACAGAGCGTTCTTTTTAAGTCCATGAATTTGCGCGGCAATTGCTGCGGCTTTCTTCAATGGCAATTCCTCACATAAGAGTTTGAGCGTATTAATAGCGACGGTGGGAATCGCTTCGTCATCACTCAAATGGTAGCCATGCACCATAAGCACGATTTCACCCTTCTGCTGATTCGGGTCAGTACTTACGGTGGCAAGCACCTCTGAGACAGGACCGGATAAAAAAGTTTCGAAGGTTTTGGTCACTTCACGCGCCATGACGACATGGCGATCACCGCCCAGCACTTCGGCCATAGTCGTTAAGCTATGCTCGATGCGGTGCGGTGATTCATAAAAAATCAGCGTGCGCGGATCTTCTTTCAGTGCCAATAACTTATCGGCGCGGGCTTTTTCTTTTGAGGGCAGAAAACCTTCGAAAGAAAAACGGTCCGATGGCAAACCCGAGGCGCTCAGGGCGGTAATTGCCGCGCAAGGGCCGGGTAAGGGGATCACATTAAACCCAGATTGGCGCACATGGGAAACCAAGTGATAACCCGGATCGGAAATCAACGGGGTACCCGCATCTGAAATTAATGCAATCGACAACCCAGCCGCAAGCTGATCGACAATCCACTGGGCACGAGCGCGCTCGTTATGGTCATGCAGCGCCGTAGTTTTTGTGGTAATACCAAAGTGGCTCAATAACTTACCGCTGTGGCGAGTATCTTCACAGGCGATCAATGAAACCTGATTCAGCACCTCTATTGCCCGTGAGCTCATATCGCCCAAATTACCTATGGGAGTAGGAACTATGTAGAGTGCGACGCTTTGGTCCATATATACCTCTGTAATGACAGTGCCAAGACTTTCGTCAAGCGCGAGAGAAGGTTAAACTAGAGGCTGCATCTTACCAGAGTGAAGCCCAGTGTTAAAAAGCCTGAATACAACTAAGTTCGTTTCCGTGGCCATTTTATCGGTAATCTTGGCGGGTTGTGGCACTTCAACGCCCACCTCGACCGGAACTGCACCCACAGTGGCTACCTCTTTAGCATCCGCACCTTTGTCGGCCAATGTGTATTTGGCACAAGCCGCCAATAGCAAAGATCCGCAGCAGCGCGATACTAATCTGCTGCTCGCAGCCCATGCCTACATCAATGCCAACGACTACGCAGCGGCGCAGAAGCTACTAAAATCGATACAGCCAAGCTTGAATCAGAGCCCAACATTTCTGGCCGAACATAAATACTTGACCGCACGCGTGCTTGAACACACGTCCACCTATAGTGATGCACTTAAAGTTCTGAATTATCCAAGCAATTGGAGTTTGCCAAGCTGGCAGATGACGGCTTATCACCAATTCAAGGCGCATTTATATCAATTGAATAAACAGCCTATTGAGCAAGTGCGTGAACTGAGTTTACTGACGACTTACTTGCCCCCCGCCCAAGCCAACGAGGTGAATAACGCGATTTGGCAAGTTCTGCAGCCAATGCACGAACAAACCTTAAAAGCCTTTACCCAAGATGCTAAGACTCCTGTGTTTACGGGTTGGTTGCAATTGGCTTATATTGCGAAACATTATGCTGTCGATCCGACACAGTTGGTACGCTACTTAGGAGAATGGCAGAAACAAAATCCTTATCATCCTGCAGCGGCTAAGCTACCCGCCGATCTTGACAGAGCCTTAAATGCTAAGCCATTTACGCCAAAAAACATTGCGGTGCTGTTGCCGCTGACGGGCCCAAGAGCTAACGCTGCCAATGCAATTCGCCAAGGCATATTAGCCAGTTACATGGCCAAGCAAAATGACCAAGTCGCAGTCAACTTTTATGACACGGCAAACGATGCTGCCAGCGCTTACCAACAGGCACTAACTGCGGGAGCCGAATTTATTATTGGCCCATTATTGCCTACTGAAATTGAACAACTGCAAGTGATCAATGCGGCAAACGCAGCCACCACTAATGCGGTGACTAATACTGCTAACCCAGACAAAACAGCCAATACAGCACCTGCTACGCCTGTGCCGCAACTATTTTTAAATCAGGTTGATAAGTTCACACCCGATCCGAATAAGTTCTACTTTGCATTATCTCCCGCACAAGAGGCGGCTGATGCGGCGGAGCATTTATATCAAGATGGCGTAACTATGCCGTTACTGCTGGCCAGTAACGATGCCCTTGGCAAACGCATGGCCGAAAGCTTTATTCAAGCATGGAAAAAGAAGAGCGATAACCCTGTCGAAGTTCACTACTTCGATGGCGGTGATAAAATGCGCACCACAGTACAAGATGCCCTTGGCGTGCGCGATAGCCAAGAGCGGATCGCCCGTATTAAAGAGCTGTTAGGCAATTCAGTACAAGCCGACTTCCGCTCGCGCCAAGATATTGATGCCATTTATATGATTTCAACGCCACAGGATCTAACCCTGCTCAAGGCCTTTATCGACGTAAACTTTAGCGTTTTCACACAACCTGTGCCTTTATATACCTCAAGCCGCAGCCGAGTTGAAAATGAAAGCACACAAACGGCGCAGGATTTAAATAACCTGACCCTAAGCGACGCACCTTGGCTAATGCAAAACGGCGAAGAAAATCTGATGGTCAACACACTATTTTCGGGCTGGAATAACAGTCAGAAACGTTTGTTTGTTATGGGTTATGATGCAATGGATTTGATCGGCCGTTTGGCGCAAATGCGCTCATTCACAGGCTATCAATTCAATGGTCGCAGTGGTGCTTTATCTGTCAGTCCAGATGGTATAGTCAACCGCCAATTAAGCTGGGGACGTTATGAAAGAGGTAGCTTCCGCCAGTTATGACACTCGGACAGCAGGCAGAATCGCACGCCCAACGTTACCTTGAACAACAAGGCTTAACTTTTGTCGAACGTAATGTCCGCTATCCGTTTGGGGAAATTGATTTAATCATGCGCCATAAAAACCATTGGGTATTTGTCGAAGTGAAGTATCGTTCGGCAAATCAATATGGCGGCGCATTACAGGCCCTAAGCAGCGCGCAGATTTCGCGAATTCGCAAAGCGGCTAGCCACTATTTACAACTCAATAGACTCGATGTGCCCTGTCGTTTCGATGTCATCGCCATGGAAGCCGATCAAATTCATTGGCTGGTCGATGCCTTTTAAGCGCCAATAGTGAAAGAGTGACTACACAAATTATTTTAACGTCTGTGCCTCAACACGCTTGTGGAAATATGGCATGATAGCAACACTTTATCCTGAAAGGATTTATCCATGTTAGAACGCATTAAAGACAGCTTTACTGAATCTATCCAGACAAAAATCGATGCAGCCGAAGCACTGCCAGAATCAATCGCCAAAGCGGCCGAGATGATGGTGCACTGTCTTTTGGGTGGCAATAAAATCCTTGCTTGCGGTAACGGCGGCAGTGCTGGCGATGCGCAACATTTCTCAGCAGAATTGCTAAACCGCTACGAGATTGAACGTCCACCCTTACCGGCCATAGCTCTGTCTACCGATACTTCAACCATCACAGCGATCGCCAACGACTATAGCTATGATGAGATTTTCTCAAAACAGATTTTTGCCTTAGGTCAACCGGGCGACATTCTGCTAGCTATCTCGACCAGTGGTAACTCAGGTAACGTGATTAAAGCCATTGAAGCCGCATTAAGCCGCGACATGACTATCGTAGCGCTAACAGGTAAAGATGGCGGCGCTATGGCTGGCCTACTGAGCGTGAACGATGTGGAAATCCGCGTACCTTCAAATGTCACTGCACGTATCCAAGAAGTGCACTTACTGGTGATCCATTGCCTGTGTGACAATATTGACCGCACCCTCTTCCCACAGGACGAGCAGCAATGAGACACGCTGCCCCGCTGTTAATGGTTTGCTTGCTGCTTCAAGGCTGCGCCGGTGCCGTTATGGTGGGCGCAGTCAGTGGCGCTATGATGGCCAACGACGAACGTACTGTTAAGACTCAGCTTGATGATACCAATACTGATTTTAAGATCACCAGCGCACTGCTAGAGCAAGAAGATCTTAAAAAACAAACGAATATCACAGGTGTATCCGTCAATGGCAATGTACTTATGATAGGCCAAGCCCCTAACTCTACGTTAAGGGATAAAGCCATCAAGGTCGTACAAGATCTTAAGCTCGGCGGCAAAATACATAATCAAATCCGCATTGGCAATCCAACCTCTTTCACCACCCGCAGCAATGACACTTGGGTTACAACCAAAGTGAAGGGCCGCATGCTGAACGAAAAAGATTTGGATGTGACTCGCATTAAAGTCATCACTGAAAATGGTGAAGTCTTCCTGCTGGGAGTTATTCATCGCTCACAAGCAGACTTAGCTGTTGATATCGCCCGTAATACTGCTGGCGTGCGTAAAGTGGTGAAAGTATTTGAGTATGCTAAGTAATTTTGCAGTTTACCTATTTAAAACTTGAGCCTAAGTGGTGAGCTAACTCGCCCACTTAGGCTTTAACCCTTGCTGTTATTTTCCCGTGAGTGTATCCGCTATCTTAGGTGCCGATTTTGATAGGAGCGATCCTAGCCAAGGTAAAAACAACGAAGGCAATACGATTAAGGCGGCACCGAGCCAACTTAAGTTATCCAACCATTCATCGAACAACAACCAGCCTAAAAAGACAATAAACAACAAGCCTGTGTATTCCGCAATCGCGATATCACTCGCCTGTGCCTTGCGGTAAGCCAGCACACAAAACCAGTGATAAACCAATAAAAATGCGTTGCTCAGCAAGGCCACGCCCACCAGCTCCCAACTCAAACCCTCAATCCCCTGAAACGCTGCAATCACTAACGTTGCCGGAATACCCAGCAAGTTATATAGCATTAGCGTTAGCACGGGATGCTCAGCATGGGGTACTTTTTTAAGTGCTAACTGATTCACTGCAAAAGTAAAAGCAGAAAACAGTACAGCAATGCCGTACCAGTTCATTTCGCTCGGCCGCAGGATAATCAAGATGCCGACAAAACCTAAGCCAGTACAGATTGTCTGAGCAGCGGTGATCCTCTCGCTCAAGAAGAAATACCCCATCAAAATAATCATTAGCGGTGCGGAGTAAAACAATGAGCTAACTGTCGCGAGCGGCAATGCCATTAAGCCAATAATTAAAAAAAGCGCGCCAACTGAGCCTATGTTGGCACGCCAAAGGTGAACTGAGATATGTGTCGTCATCGGACGCTGCGAATACAGCCACACTGGCAACAACATAAATACTGAAGAGATTTGCCTGACAAGGAGGAAAGTCGAGGCACTCGCATCGTCCGGTAACCACTTGATCGATACATCATAGAAGGCACTGAATAGGTTACCTACTATCAATAAAATCAAACCAATAACTACTGGGCGTTGCATTTTTTAACATCCATAAATCTCAATGGCGGCATGATAATCCTCGCAAAACTTAAGCTGAAATGATGCTTTCTCATGCTAGATGAATTAAATTCATACTAAAGCCTTTAGATATTGAAAATCATGAGAAAGCTCCCGCCATTACGCGCTCTACAAGTGTTTGAAGCTGCCGCCAGACAGCAGCATTTTTCTAAGGCCGCCGATGAACTGTGCATCACCCAAAGTGCAGTGTCGCACCAAGTGCGAGTATTAGAAGAGTATTTTGGCGAGCTACTGTTCGACCGTCAGGGGCGTAAACTGCAGTTAACGCCTAAGGGGCACGGACTATTTTTAGAGTTAGAGCGGATATTCAACGAGTTAAGCGACCTCAACTTGAAAGTACGCGATACGCCAAATCAACAGCTCTGCCTAGCCGTTTACAGCTCATTTTCAGTAAAATGGTTGATCCCAAGACTCGCCGATTTTCGCCGCCAATATCCGAGCGTGAAAATCCGCCTCGAGATGATCACCCAAGATCCTGATCTAAGCACCAGCACTGCGGATATCTTCATCGCCGGTAAGCTAAATCAACGTGGTTATTGGCAACAGTTACTGCACAAAGAGCGTTTAATTCCTGTATGCAGCCCCAGTTTTTACCTTAAATGGCGCGATATAAGCCTGAGTAATTTCCAGCAACAAGCTCTGCTGGTGGTTGATGAAGGACCATTAGGGCTCGACTGGCACAAGTGGTCATCGGCGCACCAAATACCACTCGATAACGAACAACAGCATGTGTTTAGTCATATTGTGATGGCGATTGAAGCGGCGATTGCTGGCCAAGGCTTAGCCCTAGCGCCGGACTTTATGGTGGCTGGCGATATCACAACGGGGCGTTTAGTCACCTTGAATCTGCCCGATGTACATACCGGATTTGAATTTACCTTCTTTTGTAAGCAACGCCGTTTATCAGAACCTGCGATTGCCGCTTTCTCATCTTGGCTAAAATCACAGGCTTAGGATGAATTTACAGGCACAAAAAAGCCGACGCGAACGTCGGCTTAATTTATCGATCGATTGATTACACTAACAAACCAATCTTCTCATACACTTTCTTCAGGGTCACTTCGGCGCGCGCCTGCGCACTCTGTGCACCAGCTTTCATCACTTGGTCTAAGTAAGCGCGATCGCTACGAATCGCGCGGTAACGCTCTTGCAGTGGCTCTAACATGCTCACAACCGCTTCACCTGCTGCACCTTTCAAATGACCATACATCTTGCCTTCAAACTCGGCTTCTAGGCTCGCAATGCTTTGCCCTGTCACACCCGACATGAGACTCAGCAGGTTAGAAACACCCGGTTTATTATCCACATCAAAACGCACGACTGGCGGCTCATCACTGTCTGTCATGGCTTTTTTCAGCTTCTTCAGCACTGATTTCGGATCTTCTAGCAGGCCGATAACGTTATTACGGTTATCGTCTGACTTAGACATCTTCTTTAGCGGCTCCTGCAGCGACATGACTTTAGCGCCAAGTTCAGGAATAAACGGCTCAGGAATGGTGAAAGTATCACCATAGGCATTGTTAAAGCGAGTAGCGATATCACGCGTTAACTCAAGGTGTTGCTTCTGATCTTGGCCAACGGGGATTTCGTTCGCTTGATAAATCAGAATATCCGCCGCCATCAACACTGGGTAGCCAAATAAACCCACGTTGATGTTGTTGGCGTGCTTTTGTGATTTATCTTTAAACTGAGTCATGCGGCTCAACTCACCCATTTGGGTATAGCAGTTTAATGCCCAACCCAATTGCGTATGTTGTGGCACCTGTGACTGGATAAACACTGTACTCTTTTTAGGATCGACGCCACAGGCCAAATACAGGGCTAAGGTATCTAAACACGCTTCGCGCAACGCTTTAGGATCTTGGCGCACAGTAATGGCATGCAAATCAACTACACAATACAGGCAGTCGTGGCTATCTTGCATCGCAACCCATTGACGCAATGCACCCATGTAGTTACCTATGGTTAATTCGCCGGACGGCTGTGCACCGCTGAGTACTATGGGTTTGGTCATTACGTCATTGCTCCACTATCTATATATAAAAAGACTAAAAAAATCGACTAAAAAACAGGTAACCCCCATTACTTGGTAGGTTTTACCCAGTTCAGAATCTCACTAAATTGCTCACATACGGCATCTGGGCCACTGAGCCCAATATCTTCACCGTAGTTGTAGCCGTAGGTCAAGCCGATTGACGCTATCCCAGCCGCTTTCGCCGCTAAAATGTCGTTTTTAGAATCGCCGACCATCAATAACTCAGTTTTCTCCAATTGCCACTCATGCAATAAATGCTGCAGCGGCAAAGGGTCGGGCTTCATCTTAGCTAAGGTATCGCCACCTAACACTAAGCTGAAAAAGTCGTTAATCCCAAAAGCATTGAGTAATGGCATGGTAAAACGATAGGGTTTATTGGTGACAACCGCTAACTTAAAGCCTGCATCAAACAAAGTTTGCAGCACTTGATGCACGTCGCTATACAGCGCACTGTGCTTTTCAAGATTTTCTTGATAATGATGCATAAAAATCGGCATAGCCGCATCAAGGGTTGTTTGCTCAACATCCGTACCCAAAGTATGACTCATAGCACGGCGCATCAACATCTCTGCACCGTTACCGACCCAAGTACGAACTTGCGCCTCAGAGCAGCTCTTCAAACCTAACTCGGCTAAGGCTTCCTGCGTGGCAACGGTTAGGTCAGGCACACTGTCAATCAGCGTGCCATCTAGATCAAACGCAATCGCTTTAATCTTATCCCACATGGCTATGCCCCAACTTTAGCAAGTTCGGCACGCATCTCATCAACAACGGCCTTATAATCGGGCTTGCCGAAAATAGCCGAGCCCGCAACAAACATGTCCGCACCGGCGGCCGCGATTTCGGCGATATTGTCGACCTTAACGCCGCCATCGACTTCTAAGCGAATATCGAACCCACTGGCATCAATACGCGCACGCACTTGGCGCAGCTTATCTAAGGTTGATGGAATAAAGGATTGACCACCAAAACCAGGGTTCACTGACATCAATAGGATCACGTCGAGTTTATCCATCACATGGTCAAGATAATGCAGTGGTGTCGCAGGATTAAACACGAGACCCGCCTTGCAACCGCACTCTTTGATGAGCTGAAGAGTGCGATCGACGTGCTCAGAGGCTTCTGGGTGGAAAGTAATAATAGACGCGCCCGCTTTAGCAAAATCAGGCACGATACGGTCAACCGGCTTGACCATCAAATGCACATCAATATCAGCGGTAATACCGTAGTTACGCAGTGCCTGGCACACCATAGGGCCAATCGTTAAGTTAGGAACATAGTGATTATCCATCACATCAAAATGTACTACGTCGGTTCCCGCATCTAACACAGCTTTTACATCGTCACCCAAACGGGCAAAATCGGCAGATAAAATTGATGGAGCAATCAAGAATGGACGCATAAAACACTCGCTGCTATTTGGATAAAAAGTGCCTTATTTTACCCTGAGCCAAGCTAAGCCTCTATAGCTAAAGCCACATTTCTGGCAATTGATCCGCTATGCCTATGTCAGCAAAGCAGCACACTCTGCAGCTATCGCAGTAAATTGGGGCTTAGATTCGGTAAAATAAGCTAATATTTCCGAGCATTTTGGCTGGAATTGATAATTTTTTGTTCATAAACTAAGCGAGTTTGTTATACTCGAGGCGCAGTGCTGGTTCATTCCAAAGGAAGCGTTATGATGGAACGGTTTAGTCAGTTTTCACACTATGTTAGGTCGGTGACATTCAAGTCATCTATGATGTTGGCATTTACTGCAGTTGTAGTGGCCACGCTAGCTTTTGGCGTTGAAAAACTTACGGAAAATACCGAAACTGCATCTTGCGCTTGTAGCAATGACACTCGTTACAACAATGCACTGCCCAGTAGCCACCCTAATAATCGCTGCGCCGATCAAGCACAAACCTTAAGCTGGAAAACGTGGCTTACAGGTAAAAACCGTTCGAGTCAGTTCCACTTTGTCGATCTACTTGAGCTATTACATGGTCATCAAGATAAACCTATGGATGATCTCAAGCCCACTACGTCGCATCTCGCCTATTAATGCTTAGCCGCATTTGGCAAGTATTCCACAGTACCGTTGCCGCCTTTTTCGGGGTACAAACTAGCGAAAATCGTAAAAAAGATTTTCAAACCAGTTCCCCATTGCCCTACATAGTGATGGGCATAGTGTTAGCTGTTATCCTAGTGGCAAGTCTGATGTTTCTCGTAGGACAAGTGCTTAGCTAAACGTTATTTATGTTGAAACTAGTCGTCTTTTGGATCGTAGTTTTCATCATATAGCGCCATCAACTCATCCACTTTGTTACGACCACTGCCATTTTGGCTAATGTTGCGTTGCACTTGAATTTTCGCTAAATGCGCGCCGCGATATAACTCGCGAGTTAATGGAATATCGTGATTACTAATCAATACCGGAATACCACGCTCTAACGCGGTATGGCGCGAATGACGAGCCAGCAGTGCTTGATCGTCTAAACTAAAACCTGCGCCAACATATGTCGTGAAACTGGATGTAGTAGATAACGGTGCGTAAGGTGGATCGCAATAGATAACATCGCCACTGCGTGTCTGCTCAAAGGCTTTTTCGTAACCAATGCATTTAAACTCAGCACGTTGCGCTTTTTCAGAAAAGGCCCAGATTTCCTTTTCGGGGAAATAAGGTTTTTTATAGGAGCCGAAGGGCACATTGAAGCCACCCTTACGGTTATAACGGCATAAGCCATTAAAACCATGGCGATTTAAATAAAGAAAATACACAGAACGCTGGAAAGGGTCGCGACATTTATTAAAGTCGGTTCGCACCTGATAGTAAGCTTCCTTTTGATTCATCTCATCGACAAACAATGCTTTAGCTGCGGCAATGTATGCTTCTGGTTGATGCTTCACTATCTGATATAACTCGATCAAGTCCTGATTAATGTCACAGAGCAGGTAGCTAGGATAATCCGTATTCAAGAAAACGGATCCTGCACCCACAAACGGCTCGACCAAACGGTCTCCTGCGGGTAAATAACTGGCTAAATCATCCACCAATTTAAATTTACCGCCAGCCCACTTAAGGAAGGCTCTGTGTTTTTTTATCATTTAACTTGATGAATGCCGACAAAAATAAAGGTCATGATTGTACTCTGTTTATTCTGAAATTTCACGATTTGAGAGACTTTCTTCTACTTGATAATCTTTCAAATCGGCCCATTTTCTGACCCAAGGTTGCTCAAAACGATACTCCTTAACCAATTGAGCCGCCGCATTCGAAGCCAATTTGCTACTGCTGTAGTGACCAACGAGAACAACCCACCGCTGTTTATACTTTGCGACTCGAACGCCCTCGACATTCTCAAGACTCTTTAATGTCGAACTCAGGGTATCTAACTGAGCAACACTCGCTATTTGTACGGTATAACCTTTGAGTGGCTTTTGCGGTTCCAAAACTGTTTTATCAACCTTTGCAGCCTCTGGCGCTGGAGACTGAACATCTACCATTTTAGCTTGAGGCTCATCATCACCAAAAGACTTGCTACTCACTTCACCAACACTCACTAAGGCTGCATCATCAGGCTCTGGATGTGGTGCCTCACCATGAAATTCACTTAATGGATCGACAGCCTGTTCTGTTTTGGCTTTGGATGTATCTAGTTCGTTAACTTTCACGGTTACGGCCGCAAACTTTAATTGTTCAGCGCGCAGAGCAAAATAGGGGGCTAAGATTTTTTGCCCATAGGACAAGAAAGCGGGTGAATCTATCGCAGGAAAAGTCGCAGTCTCTATGGCTTGCTCTTCAGAAAATGGTTGAGTAACACCAAGCCAAATACCTAGCGCTAACAACATGCTCACAGCTGTCACCATCACAGCTTTATATTTCATCCAAGAAGATGTTTTCTCTTGCGGGCTATGCAAGGCTTTATCTAACAGATTGACCACTTCTTGCGGCGTACCCGTTTGCTTCTCAAGCTGACTGCGTACGATTTCCCTTGGCGTAAAAGGGTTTTGATCGCTGTATCTCAGTAATGTTTGATACAAAGCTTCACGCTCTGGCATGGCTAACGGCTCAATACTGATAGGTAATATTTGCCGCCGCAATTGCTCGGGTAATTGTGGCAATAGGTCCGCTAAGAATGCCGGTGGAACCGTGAGCGTGACGGCAATATTCTTACCCGCACACTGAATTTGATTGAGAATAATACACTCAGCCCATAGCGCCTTAGGCAATAAATGCGCATCATCGATAATGATATGTAGGGGTTTAGTTTGCGTGCTCGCAAGCCGCAACAGAGTATCGGCGAGGGGAATGTCGTCGTCAAAAATAGGGGATGAAATTAGCTGGACTAGAATTTTGCGGCGTATCTCAGCGTTATCGGCATGCATAGGACAAATCACAAATGCCGCATTTGACTCGTCAAAATCGGTCGCTAATCCGGTAACTAAGGTCGTTTTTCCTGAACCGCTGACACCAGAAAGCACCAGCAGCTGATCGCTATAACTGGCAACATGATGCATTCTTTGTATGAGGGCTTCCTGAGAAGGAAGCAAGACAGAACCCTGAAACGTCACTCGCCCACCACACAGTTTTTATGCGCAGCGAATAACCTGTTCAAGGGTAGATTCTGTGACTTGACTAAACACATCCGCGCGGCCTATTGCCGTTGGGAGCACCAGTCGAATCTGACCGCCTAAAACTTTTTTATCGCGTCGCATATGTTGAATGAAACTGTCGAAATCCATAGATTCCGGCGCACTCACTGGAAGATCAAAAGCTTGTAGTAACTGTATGATACGACAAACTATTGACTCATCGATAAGCCCCAGTGCCTTAGCTGTTTTAGCAGCAAGGACTGTGCCAGCTGACACGGCTTCACCATGCAGCCAATTACCGTAGCCCATTTCGGCTTCAATCGCGTGACCAAAGGTATGACCCAGATTCAACAAAGCACGCACGCCCTGCTCAGTTTCATCTTGGCTAACCACATCGGCTTTAATCTCACAGCAACGAGAGATAGCATAAACTAATGCTTCGGCATCTAAGGTTTTTAGCGCCGTTACATTATCTTCAAGCCATTGAAAAAAATCAGCATCCCACATGATGCCATACTTGATGACTTCCGCCATTCCCGCCGCAAACTCGCGCGCTGGAAGCGTATGTAAACATAAAGTATCGATAAGCACGATTTGTGGCTGATAAAAGGCCCCAATCATGTTTTTACCAAGAGGATGGTTAACAGCCGTTTTACCGCCGACGGAAGAATCCACCTGCGACAATAAAGTTGTCGGAATTTGAATAAAATCGATCCCACGTTGATAACATGCCGCGGCAAAGCCCGTCATATCACCAATCACGCCACCACCCAAAGCCACCAGCACAGAATCTCGACCATAGTTTTGCTGCAGCAATGCAGTAAAAATAGTATCTAGATGTGCTAAGTCTTTGAATTGTTCGCCATCGGGAAGGATAACACTCTCTACCTCACCAAACGAAGCCATCGTCTCTTGTATCTGTTTAAGATACAAAGGCGCGACAGTTTCATTGGTGACGATAAGAATACGTTTTTTAAGCAGGTAGCGAGACAAAGTCTCGCCATCACTCATCAAATTCTGGCCAATGTAAATGGGATAACTACGTACACCTAAATCAACCTGAATTTGCTTCATAAATTCTGCCTAAAAACCTAATTGCTCAATGATCTGATTTGCGACGATCTTTGCGCTTTGATCATCGGTTTTGACAATCACATCGGCAATTTCTTCGTACAATGGATTACGGATCTCTGCAAGATTCTCCAACACTTCTCGAGGATCATCCACTTGCAATAATGGGCGTCGCTTGTCTCTTTGAGTACGAGCGACCTGTTTGTCGATAGTGGTTTCCAGGTAAACCACAATGCCACGAGCAGACAGATGATTACGGATATCTTTGCTTTGTACTGAACCACCACCGGTGGCAAGGACGATACCTTGTTTCTCAGACAAATCAGCAATAACCTGAGCTTCACGACGACGGAAGCCTTCTTCACCTTCGACGTCAAACACCCAAGCAATATCAGCGCCTGTGCGTTGTTCAATCTCTTGATCCGAATCGTGGAATTCTAAATGCAGCATTTGCGCCAGATGGCGACCAATTGTGCTTTTACCTGCGCCCATAGGGCCTACCAGAAAAATATTACGTTTTTCAGCCATTTCTTGTACGTCTGAATCTTATTGAAAAGTATGCCTATATCGACTCAACATCAAGCCGACCTATATGTTACCTTGCTCTTATGAGACTTGACCGAGGATTATCTCAGCTTAGGGTCTACTATGGCAAGCCATGTGCGCTATTTATGCAAAGAATTGTATTCCAGTAATAATAAAGCCAGCAATCACTGCTGGCTTTAGTCGATACATAGCAAGTGCTTAGATCTTCTCACCGACTATTTTTGGGGTTACGAAAATAAGTAGCTCTTGGCGCTCATTTTTGTCTGTTGTGTTCCTAAACAGGAAACCGACTAAGGGAATGTCACCGAGAATAGGGACTTTACTCACACGGCTGATCAAGTTTTGCTGATAAATACCACCAAGGACTATGGTTTCACCGTTATCAACTAGCACTTGAGTGCCAATACGCTGGGTATCGATGGCGACAGCGGGGCCCGTTGGTGTGTCAACCGTCTTGCCCTGAGAGTCTTGGGTGATTTCCAAATCTAAAATAACGCGGTTATCAGGTGTAATTTGTGGTGTAACTCGCAAGGACAACACGGCTTTCTTAAAAGTGACCGAGGTTGCACCGCTTGAAGTCGACTGCACATAAGGGATCTCCACACCCTGCTCAATATAAGCCGCCTTTTGGTTAGAGGTGGTAATACGAGGGCTGGCGATAATTTCACCCTTATTTTCTTGCTCTAACGCACTCAATTCCAAATCAAGAATAGTACCATCTGCCAACTTAGCAACGTGGAATGCGATACTTGTTGGATTGGTCACTGCCGCAGGCAAATTAACGTTTAAACGTTGGTCTGGAGTTGGAATGATGCCGTTGGCAATACTCTGAGCACCTTCTAATGTACCAGAGGTTCCCTTACTGCCCTGCTGATCCGTTACGCCCCAACGTATGCCTAAGTCTTCAGAGACATCATCTTTGACCGTTACCATACGTGACTCGATCAGTACTTGACGAATAGGGATATCGAGTACTTCGACTAAACGATGGATGTTCTCAATCGTTTCTGCCGTATCTTTCACGAGTACAGTGTTGGTACGTTCATCGACCGCAACTGAGCCGCGTGGCGATAGTAAGCTAGAATCTGCGCTTTTCAGCAGCTCAGCAATGTCGATCGCTTTGGCATAGTTAATTTGCAAGTACTCAGAATACAAAGGTGCTAACTCTTTAACTTCTTGCCTATTTTTGAGATTTTGGCTTTCACGAATAGCCAACTCTTCGCTCGGTGCCACCATTAAGATGTTGCCTTCGATACGCTTATCTAGGCCTTTGGTTTGTAGAATCAAATCTAATGCTTGGTCCCAGGGCACATCGTCCAACCTCAAGGTGATGTTGCCTTCAACAGTATCACTCGTGACTAAGTTAAAATTGTTATAGTCAGCAATGATCTGCAAAACAGTACGTACAGGGATATTTTGAAAGTTAAGCGATAAAGTACGGCCATTGTATTTTTTAACATCTTTCTTGGCGGCAACTCTCTCAACTTTATTCATAGAGAGTCTAAAGAGATTATCCTCTTGCTTATAACTGAACTCATATTCACCAGCAATATCAACTAAAATGCGCGTTGTTAGATCTTCTTTAAATGTCTCGAAGCTTTTTACTGGCGTTGAAAAATCTTTCACATCCATAACATAAAGCAGATCACTATTAATATCAGTGTTATATAACTTAACTTCGAGTTTAGCGCCCACTTGCTCAACGTTAACGGCAACAGAGCGGTTATTCAAATAGACCAATAACTCACCGCCACCATTTTCATTACGACGAAAATCGATATTTTTAATGCTATTAACGAAGGGATTTTCTGCCTGAGTCTGAGCGCCTGCAACCTCATCATTAATAGTGAGTCGATATGAGTTACCCATGACTGAACCTTGGTAAGGTTTCACTTTGGACATACCTAAGGTGACTTTAAGACGAGTATCTTGCTGCTCAGTCATCATGTCAGTTACACCGACTTGATTAATGGGTAAGCGATCCTTAGATAAACCAGAAATACTATTATCAAAGGTTAATACGAGCTCTGCAGGCGAGGCATTAGAGTCAATAACTGGCGGTGTTACCGCTTCTTCAAATACCAACTCTAGCTCTAACTGATGGTCAACCAAGGCATGGTACTTAACATCCATTAATCGGTTTGCAGCATAACTCGATGGCAAAATTCCAAATACCAATGCGATCCCAATAACAGACTTGATTAAGCCTGAAGAAATTAACGGGACTTTTATCGCGGCAGAAGATTTCATTATTCCCTCATCCTTCGCTCGTTATTCTCCAGAAAGTTCTAAATTGCTCGTCCTTTCGGACCAACAACCTGAACCATCTGGAATTAATTCTACTACTTCGACATTTTGTGAAGTAACTTTAGAAATGCGTCCATTAAACAGACCTAAATACTCACCAACGCCCATCCGATAAACACTGCCGTCATTTGTTTCAACTAACGCCCAAGTTGTATCGGCTTCACTTAAGGTGCCACGCATTTTTAAATTATCTAAAGGATAAGTTTCTAATCGTCCTTTTCGACGCTTTAAGTCCGGTTGTAAACAATCTTTGCTGGTATCAACAACTTCTTCCGTTAACTCACGTGAAGGTGGTACAAAAGGGCTACGCATTAACTCGGCTTGATAGGCAAAGTGCTCAAATCTTGGCGGCTCTTTCAAGGGCGGGATATGAGCAACGTGTTGCGCTTTGGTTGTAGTAACAAATAGCTCTAAATCACTACGATCGCCAACACAACCCATTAAAAAAAGACTCAAGGCTAACAAAGGTAAGAATTTCATTATTTCTTCCCCTTATTAGCAGGTTTTTCAGGCGGTAATTCAGCCCCTTCTTTAAAGCGATATGTCTTGGCTAAGATATCCATTGCTAAGTTGCCGGCTTCATCTCGCTTAATGGTGAAATCATGGAGGCTAACGATACGCGGCAGCTTAGCGACACCACTCACCATACTACCTAGCTGATGGTAATCTCCCGTCACAGACATTTTAATTGGAAACTCAATATAGAAATCCCGCTGAATTTCGGCCTCCCAATTCAAACTATTAATTTTGAGTCCTGCATCCGTAGCCACAAAAGTTAAATCGTCTAGCAAACCTGGCATTTCATTTTCAGATGGCAGCATCTTCAGTAACTCTGCAAACTGTACTTCCATCGTCGCTAGCTGATCTCGGTAGAGTTTTAAATTTGCCGCAAGTTGATACTTATTCTTGAAATCATCTCTGAGCTGCACTTCTTTATCTTGCTCTGCGGTATAAATATCTACCGAATCGGAGACGACCAAGAAATATCCCGCAGCAAAAACACAGAGTGCTAAAAGGATCGCGAAAAAGGTTTTAACTTGATTTGGCCAACCACCAATATTTTCAAAGTCGATATCATTAAATTGACTTAGATCGAGTTTCATTTACTCGCTCCTTTTGTCATTTTCTCAGGCTCATCTACACTCGCGCCTTTAATAGTGACTCTCAAACTAAAACGCTGTAATTGCCGTAACTCTTCATTTTGGGTCACGATCGATTGCATATTAGGATCGGTTAACCATTCGGAAGTTTTCACTTTTCGCATCATGTTGGCGACGTTATTGTTCGATTCACTACGCCCTTCAATCAGCAACAAACTGCCCTTTTTCTCTAGGCTAGATAGATATATTCCTGGAGGTACAATTCGAACAAGCTCATCTAACACGTGAGTAGGCAAATTACGGGATTGCTGTAGATTAAGAATAATTTCTGTACGCCGCTCAATATCTTTCTTACGTTCAGTAATTTTCTTGATCTCAGAAATTTGTGTTTCAAGCAGACTGATTTCCGATTGCAAATAAGCGTTACGTGCTTTTTGCTCATCTGTCATAACATCTAATAAAGAGACTGCGACATAGACTAAAATCGCCGACGCTAAAAATACTGCCGCTAAAATACCAATATAGTCGCGCTTTTGTTTTTCTCTCGCCTCTTCTCGCCAAGGGAGTAGGTTTATGTTCGCCATTGACCGTAACTCCTCAATGCTAAGCCACAAGCAACCATATATTTGCTGATTGTAGGTTGCAGCGCACTTTTAACAGACTCATCGGCATGCAAACACCCTTGAAAAGGATCGGCGATAATAGTGTGAACACCCAATTCATTCGTCAGTAAATTAGCCATACCTTCTAATTTAGATGTCCCACCGCATAATACGAGGTAGTCGACTTTATCTTTACCGCTGGAAGTGCAATAAATCTGCAGCGTACGTTTTATTTGTTGTAATAGCTGAGTTTGAAAAGGTGACAAAACTTCAAACATATAATTTCGTGGTAAGTCGCCTTCAATCTTTGCTTTCTCAGCTTGATCATAAGACATGCCATAGAAGGATAATATTGACTGAGTAAATTGCTCACCACCGAAAGCTTGCTCACGAATAAAAGTCGTCTCACCCGATTCAACCACAGAGAAAGTCGTCATATTCGCGCCGATATCAACCATAGCGACGGCTTTATGTTTCGCTCCTTCTGGAAGCTGAGCCAGAATTAACTCGGCAGCTCGACCTAAAGCGTAACCTTCAACATCCACCACTTTAGCCTCAAGTTCCACGCTATCCAGCGCATCGACTCTGACATCAATATTATCAGTGCGGCATGCGCTCAACAGCACATCAACTTTAGTAGGATCGGTACTGTTTACGTTTAGCGTTTCAAAATCTATGCTAACTTCATCGAGTGAATACGGAATAAGGTTATCGGCTTCAATTTCTATCTGTGCCTCCATTTCTTCCTCACTAAGGGAGGCATCCATGTAGATCACTTTCGTCATCACAGCAGAACCCGAAACAGAAACAGCGGCATATTTAACGGATTTAGGCAGGCTACGTTTTATTTGCTTAAGGCATTCAACAACGGCATCAGCATCACGAATATCATGATCGTTAACGGCCCCCTTCTTAATGGGTACCGCGGCATGACTCAATATTTTGTATCCGTCAGCAGTCTTACTCAACAAAATGGCCTTAACTTCATGGGAACCGATATCGATTCCCACCATCTGCGGAGCCTGACGCTTCCATAAATTTGAAAGCATATCCATTGTCACTTTTTTATTTATATTTCAGTAAAAGAGATTAGCACAAAATCAACTTGTTATACTTACTTGTATCGAATGTTTCATCATTTTACAAATGCTATTTTGTGAGTCTCACGTTTTTACTTCACCAAGACGTGTGCGCCTTATATACTGTCGCACTTAACAGAACATTAGGATAAATTTTGGTGAAGTGGTTAAAACGTATTGTTATAGCACTATTCAGTCTAGCCCTTTTGGGCGTAGGCGCCATTGTGGCAGCATACTTTTATGTTTTGCCGGATTTACCGGATGTTTCAACACTAAAAAATGTGCAACTTCAAACACCTTTACGTATTTACAGTAGTGACGGCAAACTTATTTCTCAATTCGGTGAGAAACGTCGCATTCCACTAACGTTAGACGAAGTGCCAAAACCTCTGCTACAGGCGTTTATCGCAACCGAAGATGCCCGCTTTTATGAACATGGTGGTATAGATCCTGTTGGCGTGCTTCGCGCTGCATTAGTGATGTTGACCACTGGCGAGAAAAAGCAAGGTGCGAGTACGATTACCATGCAGGTCGCACGTAACTTCTTCTTAACCCGCGATAAGACTATTATTCGTAAAGTGAAGGAGATTTTTATCTCCTATCATATTGAAGAGTTACTCACCAAAGATGAAATTTTAGAGCTCTACGTAAACCGCATTTACTTAGGCCAACGGGCCTACGGTGTTGGGGCTGCTGCGCAAGTGTATTTCGGTAAAAACGTGCAGGAACTCAGCTTATCTGAACTGGCCGTTATTGCAGGCCTACCCAAGGCGCCCTCTACACTCAATCCAATCACGTCACCTTCGCGTGCATTGGCTCGCCGTAATGTCGTCCTCATGCGGATGAATGAAGTCGGCTACATCAGCCAAACCGAATACCAAGCGGCACTACAAGAGCCATTGGTGGCCAGATATCATGGCGCTGAAATTGATCTCTATGCCCCTTATATTTCTGAAATGGCTCGGGATTACATGGTACAGAAGTACGGTGAAGAAGAGGCCTATACCAATGGCTACAACGTCTATACGACTATCTCATCGGATCTACAACTTAAAGCTCAACAGGCACTGCGTAATAACGTCTATGCCTATGATGAACGCCATGGCTACCGTGGTCCTGCTGCCGTATTGTGGACGGACGAAAAACCTGAGCCTGCTCAAATCAAAACTGAACTAGCCAAGATTGCTTCAGTACAAGAATTGCAACCCGCCGCAGTCATCAGCATTGCAGATCAGCAAGCCAGTATAATGACCGCCAAAGGCGAAACTAAAGTCATTACTTGGGATGGATTGAAGTGGGCACGTAAGTTTATTACTGATAAGCGTCAAGGCAGTGTACCGAAATCAGCTTCTGACATGCTCAAGGTCGGCGAGCGTATTTGGATCCGTGATAACGGCCAATATTTGCAACTATCGCAAGTACCAGAAGTCGCCAGCGCAACAGTATCACTCGACCCCAAAAATGGTGCTATTCGCACTTTAGTTGGTGGTTATAGCTTTAGCCAAAGCCAATACAACCGAGTGACTCAAGCGAAACGTCAATTAGGTTCGAATATTAAACCTTTCATCTATGCCGCAGCATTAGAGAAAGGCTTTACCTTAGCGACCCTCATAGACAATGCGCCAATTAATAAACCTGATATCAGCCAAGGCACTGCATGGCGCCCTAAAAACTCACCCGATATCTATGGCGGCCCCACTCGTTTACGTGTGGGTTTAGCGCAATCTATTAACGTTATGTCTGTGCGTGCAATGCGACATGTCGGACTCGACGAAACCATTGCTCAACTTGTTGAATTTGGTTTTGATCCTAACGACTTACCTCGCAACGAATCGATTGCATTAGGTTCGTCTTCAGTCACGCCATTGCAAGTAGTTACTGCATTTAACGTATTTGCTAATGGCGGTTTCTTACTCGAACCTTTCTATATTGATCGCGTAGAAGATGCTTACGGCAATGTTATCGAAAAAGCGAACCCTACATTGGCCTGTAAGCCTAGCCAAAGTCTTAGCCAACCAGTTACACCGAGCGATCCTATGGCGTTCAGCGTAAGTGGAGACTCTAGTGCTGAACCTAGTGCCCCCGTTGCGCAGTGTTTCGAACAAACTGGTCGCTACGCTCCGCAAATTATTTCAGAGCAAACGGCATTCCTCATTACCGAAGCACTGAAGAGCGTGATCTGGGGCGGCGGCGATTGGAGTAAAGGCACGGGTTGGCAAGGTACGGCTTGGCGCGCGGCAAAATTGATTAAGCGCCATGATATTGCAGGTAAAACGGGTACTACCAACGAATCGCGCGACACTTGGTTCAGTGGTTTTAGCCCAGTCATCACTAGCACCTTCTGGGTCGGTTTCGACGATCACGGTCGCCAACTGGGTAGAACCGCATGGAATGCAAACGGCGAAAAAGATCAGATAACTGGCGCCGAAGCGGGTGCGAAAACAGCTGGTCCGGGCTGGAACGAGTTTATGAACAGTGTCTTACAAGGCACACCTGAAACAACCTCGATTCCACCAGAAGGCATAGTTTCGGTACGCATCGATTTAGCGACGGGTAAACTGACCCGTAAAACCGACTATACCAGTGCGTTCGAGTACTTTATTTCAGGTACAGAGCCGAAGGAATACATCAGCGAAACTCAGGATGAAAACAATTTATTCATCGATGCACCAACCGATGATTTATTCCAATAAACAAATGCTAAAAAGTCATTACCACTAATTGTGGCCCAATAAAAAACGCGACCTAATGTCGCGTTTTTTATTGGCTTGAATTGTGGATTTGAATAACTCGCTAACGTACTTTCTTGGCCGCAATCGCCTGCTGAATTTGTGGCAATGCAGTACCACCGAGCACGTCACGTTTCGCTAAACAAGCTTCAATAGTCAGATTTGGATAGACATCATCTTCAATGATAGCGGCAAAAGTTTTTAATTCGGCCAAGGAGAAATCCTCGAGCGGAATTTGCTTCGCTATCGCAGCAACCACGACTTCACCCACAACATGGTGCGCCTCACGGAAAGGCATACCTTTAGACACGAGATAATCAGCAAGCTCAGTAGAATTTGCATAACCTTGCTGTGCGGCTAACAGTGCATTAGGACGATTGACCTTCAAACCTGACAACACTAACGCCGCCATATCGAGGCAAATTGCCCAGCTATCGACCACGTCAAACAGGCCTTCTTTATCTTCCTGCATATCTTTGTTGTACGCCAAAGGCAGCGCTTTCATCGTCGTGAGAATGCCCACTAAGCTGCCATAAACCCGGCCCGTTTTACCACGGATAAGCTCTAATGCATCAGGATTTTTCTTCTGTGGCATCAGGGATGAACCCGAAGTCACTTCATCACTCAGGGAAATAAAGTTCGCTTCACCTGAGTTAAAGAAAATCAAATCTTCAGCCATACGGCTTAAGTGCATCATGCTGATCGATGCGGTTGAACAAAGCTCTACCACGTGATCTCTGTCTGATACGCTATCTAAGCTATTCAGCGTTGGCGAGGCAAAATTCAGCGCCGCGGCCAGAGCATGTCGATCCATCTTATAAGCTGTGCCTGCTAATGCTCCAGAACCTAAAGGACAGGTATTAGCGCGGGTTAACGCATCGCTTAAACGGCTGATATCCCGCTCAGTCATTTCCACATACGCTAAACACCAGTGGCCAAATGTCACAGGTTGCGCGCGCTGCAAGTGAGTATAACCCGGCATTACCGCATCAAATTCACGCTCAGCCAACGCCAGTAATTCAGCATGTAAACCTTGAAGGCGCGCGAGTAATGCTTTGCCTTCGGATTGACACCAAAGCTTTAAATCGGTGGCAACTTGATCGTTACGGCTACGACCGGTGTGCAATTTCTTACCGAGATCGCCCACTTTGGCAATCAAGGCCGACTCGACGAAACTGTGAATATCTTCAGCGCCCGAGGCGAGAATAATCGCCGGATCGCCCTGTACTTCCACCAGTAAGTCATTAAGCGCTTTTTTCAAGTCACTGCATTCTGTGGCTGTGATAATTCCCACGCTGGCAATCGCATCCGCCCAAGCAATGGAGCCGACCACATCCTGTTCGAACAAGCGATAATCCACAGGCAACGAATCGTTGAATAATTTGAATAGCGCGCTCGTTTCGCCCTGAAATCTTCCACCCCATAAAGCCATGCTAACTCCCCTTACTCACTGCTTATTTAAAATCGACTCATCTGAATCAAAAACTAAATCAAAACCTAAAAACAAAAAAGGGCGCTAGGCGCCCTTTTACACGACCTATTACTTACCCTTAACGTCATTAGCGTTGAGTGCGCGGATGCGGCTCGCTAATGAGTACAGGCGGATAAAGCCTTCTGCATGCTTTTGATCGTAAACTTGATCTTCACCGAAGGTGGCAAACGCTTCAGAGTACAAGCTGTTGGGTGAACGTTTCTTCACTGCGCTCGCTTGGCCTTTATAGAGTTTTACCACAACTTCACCATTAACTGACTCAGCCAATGACTCAGATGCTGCCAACAGTGACTTACACAGTGGTGTGAACCAACGGCCGTCATACACTAAATGCGCCATTTGTGCGGCGACTTGCTCACGCCAGTTACGGCTAGTCTTGTCGAGTACAAGCTCTTCAATCGCACGTAGTGCTGCGAACATCACAGTGCCGCCGGGTGTTTCATAACAGCCACGAGACTTCATGCCGACTAAACGGTTTTCAGTGATGTCGATACGACCCACACCGTGTGGCGCAGCAATCGCGTTTAATGTCATCAGTGCAGCATAAGGCGTTAGGGCTTCACCATTCACTTTAGTAATACGGCCATGTTCTACTTCTAGCGACACATATTCAGGCTTGTTCGGTGCATCTTCAGGATCGGCAGTCAGTGTCCATACGCCTTTGCTTGGCTCGTTCCATGGATCTTCTAACTCACCACCTTCATGGGAAATATGGAAAGCGTTGGCATCACGGCTATAGATTTTAGTCGCTGACGCTGACGTCTTGATGTCACGTTCAGCTAAATAGGCCAGCAGATCTTCACGGCTCTGCATAGTCCATTCACGCCATGGTGCAATCACTTTTAAATCAGGTGCTAATGCGGCGAAGCAACCTTCGAAACGCACTTGGTCGTTACCTTTGCCGGTACAACCGTGACACAGAGCATCGGCGCCCACTTTACGAGCCACTTCAACCTGCGCTTTGGCAATAATAGGACGCGCCATTGACGTACCGAGTAAATAAGTGCCTTCGTAAATCGCACCGCTCGCAATCGTTGGGTAAATATAGTCTTTAACGAATTCTTCTTTTAGATCGACGATATGACATTCAGAAGCACCTGAAGCTAAAGCTTTTTCAGTCAAGCCAACCAGCTCTTCTTCGCCTTGGCCAACGTCGGCGCAGAATGCGATGATTTCGCAGTTATCGTAGTTTTCTTTTAACCAAGGAATAATGGCCGAGGTATCTAGACCACCTGAATAGGCTAAAACCACTTTTTTCACGCCAGTATTTTTTATCTCGATAGACATCTTAAATTCCTATGACTCGTTTCTCACCTAGGAGAAAACAGGCTGCTAAACAGGGTTAATTTAACTAAATAAGGTTACCAGTACCGCATTTTGGGCATGCATCCGATTTTCGGCTTGTTGCAGAATTAAGGATCCTGCACCGTCCATCACTTCATCTGTTACTTCTACACCACGGTGGGCGGGCAAACAATGCATAAAAAAGTTAGCGCCCGCTTTCGCCATCAGAGCTTTGTTTACTTGGTATGGTGCAAACTTCGCTTTGATATCCGACAAAGGCGTTGGATCGCCCATTGAAATCCAAGTATCAGTATAAATAGCGTCGTGACCTTCAATCGCATCGATATCTGAAGTCAGCACTATCTTGCCGCCATATCGTTTGGCGAGCTCTTGCACTTCTGCCACTACGTAGCCATCAGGAAAGTGACCCGCAGGGCAGATCACTGTCATGGTGGCACCGAGAATAGCCGCACAGTACATCAGCGAGTTAGTGACATTATTACCATCACCAACATAAGCTAATTTAGCTTTACTGACATCCTCAAACTGCTCTGCCAGTGTTAAAAAGTCAGCTAAGGCTTGGCAAGGATGATAAAGATCCGACAGCGCATTGATCACGGGCACTGAGCCGAACTCGGCTAATTGTTCGATAGTGGTGTGTGAATAGGTTCTCGCCACAATTGCGTCGGCCCAACATGACAGGTTAGAAGCAAAGTCAGCAACCGATTCCCGTTTTCCCAGTTCACCATTTTGCTGGTCTAGGTATAAACAGTGGCCACCGAGCTTATTAATACCGATATCAAAGCTAACGCGTGTTCTGAGTGAGGGCTTTTCAAATAACATCACCACACTCTTGCCATCCAGCGCATGACGATACTCAGCCGGATTGGCTTTAATCGTTTTTGCCAAGGCAATTAGATCCTGTAACTGCTGCTGGGTTAAGTCTTTTATCGATAGTAAATGCTTCATAACCTACTCCACTTATGGTTGGATTTGTGTTCCTACGGCTTCACCTTTTGCTAATGCGATTAGTTGGCTTGCATCACGCCACGAGGCAACTTGTACCGCCTGCCCCATCCACTGTGCTACTTCGAGCGCAGCTTCAACTTTGACCTTCATTCCCTTTTCGATCACACCTTGCTTAACAAGGTCTGCTATCTGCTTGCCATTTAAACTATGGATGAGCTGGCCTTTACCATCGAGCACCCCAGAAACATCCGACAGCAGCACTAACTTGCCGCCCACTAATTTGGCTAATGCCGTCGCCGCTTGGTCTGCATTAACGTTAAGCATTTGGCCATCGTCCATCATGGCGATGGAGCTACAAATCGGCATCCAACCTTGCTCGAGGATAAACTTAAGATAAGTGCCATCGTTTGGCGTGACTTCGCCCACTAGGCCTAAACGCTCATCTTTAATCTTAGCCGAAACAGTATTGCCATCGGCGAGGCTCATGCCCACACTCACAATGCCAGCCTTAGTCGCTGCGCCTTGAAGAATTTTGTTCGAAGTACCCGCAAGTGCGCCGGCAATAATCGGCATTTGCTCAGGCGGAGTCACACGCAAACCTTCTAACTTGACGGTTTCCATACCATTCGCTGCTAGCTGCTCATCCACCAGACAGCCGCCGCCATGCACCATCAACACTTGCTGACCATTGGCTAACATAGCCGCAGCCGTATCCATCAATCGCGCCATCCCCATTTCACATTGCAGCAGCGCGCCGCCCACTTTAAGCACTAATACTGAGTTGTTTGTAGACATCTTGACGACTCTCTTAAATAAGGATGAACAATTAAAGGTTAAAATGAATCTTTATGCATTGCAGCGCTTGGCTGGCAGCACCTTTCATCAAGTTATCGATGGCACTGGCTACCACTAAGTAACCACTATTCTCATCAAACTTCCAACCTAAGTGACAGTTAGGTGTCAGCACCACATCGTCCACTTTCGGGAACTGATTGTGCTTTACGGTTACCAATGGCGCCTGGTCATATACACTATAGGCCGCTGCCACATCGGCAGTCGTAGTGTCTGGTTTTAGCTGCACAGTAATGGTCGCTAAAATGCCACGCTTAAAGTTGCCAAGGTGCGGGGTAAATATCACTTCTTGGCCAAGTTGAGTGGCGATCTCGGGTTGATGTCTATGGCCTAATACGCCGTAAGGTGTCAGGCTCACTTCACAAAAACTGGTGTGTAACTGCGCTTTACGGCCCGCCCCTGTTACGCCGCTCACGGCATTGATAACCGGATAAGCCGATGTCAGTAAACTCACTAGCGGCTTTAACGCTGTCAATGATGCGGTCGGGTAACAACCTGGCACGGCAATCATCTTAGTCGCAGCGATTTCTTTAGCATTCCATTCGGCAAGGCCATACACGGCTTTGGCTAAAACTTCAGGATATTCATGCTCAAAGCCATACCACTTCGGATATTGCGCCACATCACTGAAACGATAGGCACCGCTTAAATCGAATACCGCTAACCCTTGGCTATAAAACCAAGCCGCTAAATGCAGGCTCACCGAGTGCTCAGTCGCGAGCACCACAGCATCGGCTTCGGCAACGATTTTTGCCTTAGCTTCATCGGACAATGGCGACAGCGTTAATGCGATATGGCTGTAGCTAGGATACAAATCCGCTAAAGGTTTACCTTTATCTAAACTGTTTTCAGAAACATACAAACCCTGAATCGTCAGATCTGCTTCTGCATGGATTAAAGCGGTCAGTTGCGCGCCTGTGTAACCACTGGCACCAATAATGGCGATATTTTTCATGTTTTTTGTCTTATTAACCGAATCAAAGAAACTTAAAGAGTAGATGAATAGCTTACACGCAACCGCGCATATCTATGATGACAAGACTATCGTCGCAGGAAATCGTAATAGGTTGTTATTTTATTCACTGTCAGGTTAATGCTGTGCATCATGATATTCACTCTACAGGTCACAGGGGGTGACTCATCTCAACTGATGGCTAGACTACCACAAAGATCTACTTATGCAATATATGTGAATATATATTTTTAATTTATTTTCATATTTTAAGCTCAAACTGGGATATCGAAAACACGCCGCCCACTCAGCTAACTCGTTAATAACTCAGTTATCCAGGGTCAATATGAGCCAAATCAGTCCTTTTCATTAACAGCTAAGATACATGTCTGCAAAGCATAAAATGATGCACTTCATATTCACTTGCACTAATCATCAAAAAATATTGCGTGACTTCGCATTTCTATTGAATATTCTTCATCAAATACCGTGATTGGTTGCATATCGGATAAGCCAGTCGTATAAGTTATAAGTTCTGCTGTTGACCATAGCCCCAAGTGATAGGTATTGTGCTAACGGGCTATATACCCAAGCTACCTGAAGATACGAGTTTCAGAGCGCCTAGGGTGCTTCAATTCAAGGCGCATCAATGAAAGAATGTCGGCCACCTTTTAAATTGATGCAACACGGAAGTGGAGTGCCCTAGGTGCTCCGTCCCGGCGGGTTTTAACGCACTTTATGCTGCGTTGGTTATTTTTAACTTAGCCCGCTAGGCCTGCAAATAACTGCCTTGCCTAAAGTGCATTAAACTCCCGCTGAATCCTGCATCTTCAGGTTGTTTGGGTATATACAAAGCGAATTTTCATGTTTTTCTATTCGGAGTAACTATGTCAGTAACCATGGCAGACAATATGACAGATATGTATGCGTCATTAAGATCGAACGTGAGTATGTTAGGCCAAATCCTTGGTGATACTATGCGTACCCATCTTGGGGACTCTTTTCTTGAGAAGGTTGAACAGATCCGTAAGCTTGCCAAAGACTCACGCCGAGGCGATCAAGCCGCCAGAGAGCAAATGCTCGAGTTACTGACAGCTTTGCCAGACGAAGAATTAGTCCCTTTTGCAAAAGCTTTTAACCAATTTCTTAACTTAGCTAACTTATCCGAGCAATTTCATACTATCAGTCGTAATTGCGACGAACTTGTCTGCGTACCAGACCCAGTGGAACAACTCCTAGGCCGCATGCTCAATGGTCGTGTCGACCAAGCTAAAATGCTCGACTGTCTAAAAACACTGGATATCGATCTGGTACTAACAGCGCACCCCACTGAAATTTCCCGTCGCACCCTGATCCAAAAATACGCCGCCATTGTCGACTGCTTAACAGAGCAAGAAAACGACCAACTGTCGGATAGAGAACGTCAACAGATCAATCTGCGCCTGCGCCAATTAATCGCGCAAATATGGCACACCAATGAGATCCGCCGCGAGCGCCCCACTCCAGTGGATGAAGCCCGCTGGGGATTATCCACCATTGAAGAGTCACTCTGGCATGCGGTGCCTGACTTCTTAAGACAACTTAACGATCGAGTGCAGCAACGTACAGGACAACAATTACCGATTGATATCGCGCCAGTGCGCTTTTCAAGCTGGATGGGCGGCGATCGCGATGGCAACCCGTTTGTTACCGCAAAAGTCACCCAAGAGGTGCTCGACCGTAACCGCCATGCTGCCGCCAGATTATTCTTAAAAGATATCGTGCTGCTGGTCGGCGAACTGTCGATGGAAGAAGCCAATGATGAGTTAAAGGCTTATACCAATAACAGCTGCGAACCTTACCGCCACGTGCTGCGATCTATTCGTCAAAGACTGCGCGATACCATAGATTATTTGAATGCGCGCATCGAAGGCCACAATCCTGAAGTCGATAAGTCGAGCCTGATTTGGCAAGAAAGCGATCTCAAAGCGCCGCTAGAAATGCTCTATAAGAGTTTAACCGACTGCGGTATGCGCTTAATTGCCAACGGTTTATTGCTCGACATTCTCCGCCGTCTCGCCTGCTTTGGCATTCATATGCTCAGGCTCGACATTCGCCAAGATGCCAGCCGTCACAGCGATGTGCTCGCCGAGTTAACTCGCTATCTCGGCATGGGTGATTTCAACCATTGGGACGAGACTGAGAAGCAAGCCTTCTTATTACGCGAACTCAGCAACCGTCGTCCACTGATCCCAAGTAACTGGCAACCCTCGGCCGATGTGGCCGAAGTGCTTAATACCTGTCGTTTGATTGCTAAACATCCGGCAAAAGCACTCGGATCCTATGTGATTTCGATGGCAGGTAAACCATCGGATGTCTTAACGGTTTTACTGTTACTCAAAGAAACGGGCTGTTCGCACCCCATGCGTGTGGTACCGCTGTTTGAAACCTTAAGTGACTTAAACAACGCCGCGGCCTGTATTACCGATTTGCTCGATATCGACTGGTATCGTGGTTACACCAAAGGCATGCAAGAAGTCATGATTGGTTACTCTGACTCTGCTAAAGATGCCGGTGTCATGGCGGCGGCTTGGGCTCAGTATTACGCCCAAGAGCAGTTAGTGGCGGTCTGTAAACAAGCGGGCGTCAAGCTCACATTATTCCATGGCCGTGGTGGCAGCATTGGTCGCGGGGGTGGTCCTGCACACAAAGCGATTCTATCGCAACCACCAGGTTCGGTAGATGGCCGTATTCGTGTCACTGAGCAGGGCGAAATGATCCGCTTCAAGTTTGGCTTACCAAAACTCGCGGTTCAAAGCTTGGCCCTGTATACCTCGGCCGTATTGGAAGCAACCCTATTACCACCGCCAGAGCCGAAGCAAGAATGGCGCAATTGCATGCAACGTATCGCTGAAGAATCAGTGGGTGCTTACCGTGGCATAGTGCGTGATGAACCTGATTTTGTGGCTTATTTCCGCGCGGCAACGCCAGAAGTGGAATTAGGAAAACTGCCACTCGGCAGCCGTCCAGCCAAACGTCGTGTCGATGGTGGGATTGAAAGCCTGCGAGCCATTCCATGGATTTTTGCTTGGTCGCAAAACCGCTTGATGTTACCTGCATGGCTCGGCGCAGGTGAAGCACTACAAGCCGCCAGTGAACGCGGTGAGATGGGCTTACTGCAAGATATGGAGCGGGAATGGCCCTTCTTCAGCACTCGCATTTCAATGCTGGAAATGGTCTACGCCAAGGCGGAACCTAATTTGGCCCGCTACTACGAAACCTGTTTAGTACCTAAGGAATTGCATCACTTAGGCGAAACCTTGCGCCAACGCTTAGATCTGGGCATTAAAGTCGTGCTTGAGCTGACAAAATCGGATAGTTTAATGGCGCATACACCGTGGAATCGCGAATCAGTTAAACTGCGAAATCCGTATATCGATCCATTAAACTTCTTACAAACCGAGCTATTAGCGCGGACACGTAAGGAAACAACCGAAACTCCTGCGTCTGAACATGTACAGTTAGCGCTAATGCTGACCATTGCAGGTGTGGCAGCGGGTATGAGAAACACTGGTTAATGAAAAAACTTTCCCGCACGATTTGCTTGGGACTGACTGTACTGCTTGGCGGCTGCGTCTCGCAGTACAGTATCAGCGAGCATGAAATGGAGCAGTACCTCAGTAAAGAGATCCATTTTGAGATTAAACAAAGCAATCAATTAGTTGGCGCAGAAGTACGCATTAACGACATCAGTGTCAAGCTAGGTGCAAAACCTGACACTATGAGCGTAAGTGCCACAACTCAAGTATCAATTAAGAATCCGATCTTTCCATTGAGTGCCAAACTCACGACGACTTTCGAAGCCAAGCCTTGGTATGACAGCGCAACGCACAGTGTCTATCTGCGCCAACTCGAATTAGTCAAAGTGGAATCAACGCCCAAGGATATTGAAAAAGCGATTAGCAGTACCACGCCGCAGGTGATGGGTTATCTAAGGCAATTCTTAGAAAACCAGCCTGTGTATGTACTAGATACCAAGGACAGTAACCAAGCACTGATGGCAAAAATGACCGAAAGCATTCAAGTTGCCCCAGGCAAATTAGTGCTTAAGTTCACTAAATAATCTGCCATTTTGTATCTCTGTAGAAGTTAAAATGCTCCCTCGGGAGCATTTTTGTTGGCGGGCATAAACGGATATATACCCGTATAAGAGTTACTTACTGAATCGCCCAATCGACTGATAATCGACGATCACAGCTTCAGCTAAAAGCTCACGTCTTAGCATATCGTAAGCCACAGCAGCACTTAAACTGCGTACCAGATCCCGTGAACGTCTCGGTAGTTTAATCATTTGACTATAAACACCGCCGCGAGTTGCTAAAGCGATCGCCACAGTGCCCACAGGTTTCTCATCTGTGCCACCATCGGGCCCCGCAATTCCACTGGTTGCCAGCGCATAATCACTGTCTAAAATTTGCCTTGCCCCCTTAGCCATTTCTTCCACAGTCGCAATAGAGACAGCACCATGATCATCTAAGGTTGAAGGATTAACACCTAACACGCGCACTTTAGATTCATTACTGTAAGTCACTAATCCGTGCTGTAAGTAAGATGAACTGCCAGGGAAATCAACTAACTGACTGGTGATCATGCCGCCAGTGCAAGACTCGGCAACGCTTAAGGTCAAGCCTGAGTTAAGTAGCTTATAATGAATTTCTTCGGCAAGAGTGGCTTTATCTTCCGCAACAACCGCAGTACCCAGCACCATTTTGATGTGCCCAGCGACGCGAGGTAATACTGCAATCGCCTTCTCGCCACGGGCGAAAATCTTAATCTCAATATGCGGCATAGAAGAGCGGTAACCAATAGTAATGCCTTCTGGCAGCTCTAGCGGTTCTAACTTATCTGCCAAAGCGGACTCACCTTGGCCTATGGTCAATAGTTTCTTTAAGGCGACCTTAGCATCAAGGTTAAACTCTTCACGAATAAAGGGCACAAACTGCTCTGTAACCATGTGCTTCAGCTCAAAAGGCACACCTGGCGTAAAGAATAACCAAGCGCGGTTAAGCTTAACTCTAAAACCACAAGCGGTTCCCACAGGGTTATCAACCATCACAGCTGAGGCTGGTAGCATAGCTTGCTTGAGATTACTTAAAGGCATTTCACGGTTATTACGGGTAAACCACTCCTCTAAACGCTCACGCCACTCCGCATTCTCAACCAATGGTTCGCCCTTCGCCTTCGCCATCGCTAAAGCAGACATATCATCACTCGTCGGCCCGAGACCACCATTAACGAGAATCACATCGGCATGTAAGCTACGTTCTTGGAAAACCGCAATCAGATCCTCAAGACGATCGCCGACGGTCACTCGACGCTGGATCTCGACACCATGCTCCATCATAGTACTGGCAAACCAAGCGGCGTTGGTATCAACAATCTGTCCCGCCAACACTTCTTCCCCAGTGCAAATCATCTCTAACTTCATCTCAGATCCTTATCTACCCCAATAAATTAAAACATAAGGTAAGTAACCGCTTAACTAATAGCAATAGCTAGGCTCGATCGAAAACTAAGATAGCTGTAGCAAAATCGGAGCATTGACAAAATAACCGTACAAATAACCGACAACTATTACTTATTATTGATGTCATGAAGAGTGAAAGAGAGTGTTAAGGAGAGAAAAAAGGAGGAAAACTGACTAATTGAATAGATACTAGGCTGGATTTAACAAATTACAGACGCAAAAAAGCCAGCTTATTCAGCTGGCTTGGTTACATCTCAATGAGATAATTAGGCGCTTGGCGATGACCTACTCTCACATGGGGAGACCCCACACTACCATCGGCGCGTTTGCGTTTCACTTCTGAGTTCGGGATGGGATCAGGTGGTTCCACAAGGCTATTGTCACCAAGCAAATTCTGTTTATTACCGTGTCCATCTCTGGCTCACGTTAATAATAATTCGGAAAGCTGATTTTCTGTTGAGTCTTTAACTTTATCAAGTGTCGATATTCTGTCTAAGGCTTCTTTGTAAAACCCATCTGGGTTGTATGGTTAAGCCTCTCGAGTCATTAGTACATGTTAGCTCAACGCCTCACAACGCTTACACACCATGCCTATCAACGTCCTAGTCTCGAACGGCTCTTTAGAGGAATTAAATTCCTAGGGATGACTCATCTTAGGGCTCGCTTCCCGC
>NZ_JAKKSJ010000034.1:0-53491 GCF_025653365.1 Shewanella sp. SW32
TTAACGATTAACCAACCAGCAAGTTGCTAAGACACTTGATTTGATGATGAGACAGTCAGACTGATCTACTAAAAACCTTACGAAAACACAGGCTCTGATGAAGCCGCAGGGATGATAAGGACAGTAGAAGCAAATATCCATCAGGGCCAGAGGAATCCCTCAATAAGAGGCCGAATATATGGGTGCAATGAACTCTTCTCAAAATTGATATCGAATGTCTTGCAAACCGGATGGGTCCATATATGTTTTGGCAACAAGTGTTTGATCGTTTTAGTGCCATCGTGTTCAGGCAGAATGTGTCCATTCTCTGAAAATCGTGCTGGGGATGCTGGCGCGACTAAAATAGCTGCAGCTACCCGCTGTGGGTGACGAGCAATTGCCAAGCTTGTCGCTAAACAGCCAAAACTGTGGGCGAGGATCAGGATTTCACCTTCGATTTGATCGATTGCGCGGCAAATGGTATTGGCCCAGATATGAATCTTAGGCTCCAATAGTGGTAAGTTATTGACCCATATAGCTGATTCATATTTTTGTGCAATCCAACTTTGCCAATGTAAAGGGCCGCTACCACCAAACCCTGGCACAATTAATAAGGTTGCCATATTTCATCCTCCAAGATGTGAGTTTATAAGAGAGCCAAATGACGACCGGATGAAGCCAGTTTGACTCGCACTCTGACTATATCTACAAATTTGGTTATTAAAATTGTTATTTGTAGTTCATTTTGGAATATGAGATATATTTAGGATATTAACTCTGGAGGAAGTTGCCTTTGTGAGGTGATGTTACAGATAAATAATCCATAAAAATGCCCAGTAAGAGGGTGAGTCTTCTGGGCACTCGTTTTCAGTTTATATCTTGTTATTCCCTATGACGGCGTTCTTGATTTTGAGTTGATCGACCTTGGTTATGTTCTACCGAGCGAGCGGTTTGCGCATTTTGGCGTGGCTCACTTTGTCTCACTCTCACTTCTTCGTGTTGTCTAGGCGCCGCTTGTCTTGGTTGTTCAATCCGTTGTGGCTCTGTACGTCTTGTTTCAGGTCGTGGCGTCATAGTTCTTGGTTTTTCTTGCCTTTGAGACTGTGCCCTTTGTTGTTCGATATTACGCGGCTGTGACTCCCGAGTTTGATATTGCCTTTGCTGAGACTCCTTCGATGGCATTGGTTTTGACTCCACGGGTCTTGATTGCGCGTCATTACGCTCCTTGTGAGTCGGCGTTTGTACCATAGTCGCGGATCGACGTTCCTTTAACTCGGCTTGCGTTTTCTGATAACTCGGTGTGTGGTTATCACGTTCACGGCTGACGTTGTGATAGTCTTTATTATCACGACTTTTATTGCCCTGATTACTCATATTACCCAGATTACTATGGGTATCTTGGCGTTCTTTAGACTTCGAATATTGGCTATTGAAGTGCTGTTTACTGCCGCTTGAGTGTGAATCTCTGCCGCGATATTTATCATCACGGTAATAGCGTTGTTTCACCACTGGATTGTGATAACTCACGCCGCGTCTATGTTCGGGTTTATGTTTCCAAGGTTGTGCGCCATGGCTAACACTGTATCTTTCCCGTGGGCGATATCGGTGTGAATGGCGATAGTCGATCACCACCACTTTATGGTTGTGCCAGTGGAACGAACTGAAGAAGTAGTTAAAGGAAATATGGATGCCCGGTGACCAGTAGAAATGGTTATGACTCGGACGATAGGGATAGCCAGCATAGCCGCCAAATTCCCAATATACAGGTGGATAAGCCACACCCCAACGCCATGTGCCGTAAACCACGCGTGGATCGTAATAGGGGACGTAGACGATTTCTCGCTTAGCGGGTTCTATGATGATCTGATTGTTGGCGCGGGTAATTGCCATGTTATCCATGTCCGCTAAGCTATTCGCTTTATCAGCCTGTTGTCTAAGGGACTGAATGCTGTTCATCACTTGGCCTTCATCTTCTAAGAAGGCTTCACCGAGTCTTTGAGTCCATTCGAGATCTTCACTCATTTTTTGCAGCAGAGTCGGGAAGGCCAGCAAGGCTTTGACGCTCGGGTCCCAGTCCTGATCTTCGGCTTGCGACATAATTTGGTCGATCGATGATTTGGGGCGTTGGGTTAACCAACGCTGTGCCTGCACTATTTCGAGTGGATAAGTTGAGGCAATAAGTATGTGGGTCAATAAGCTATCGGGATACAGGGCAATAGGCGCCAGCATTTGTTCGAGTTCGGCTTGGCTTGCCGCTGTGCTCGATCCTTGGCTCGCAGATATGCCCGCAGCCTGTGCTGTGGTAGTGAAAGGTAAGGCCACTAATGCCGCCGTTAACACTAGCCAATTCCATCGATGTAGTCTGTTCATGGTTTGCTCCAATAATCCTGTTCGAGGATGTTATGGGCATATTAGGCGTGTGAATATGAACATAAGCTGAAAGTGTTTTGCGGTTAAATATTTATTTATAGCCAAGTTTTAAGAGAAGTAATAAATCTATCGCATTGAAAATAAAGACTTAAACTGAGTGTGCAAAGCTGATGCTAAATTTGGCACCACCTAAGGTTTCTGAACGAGACACAGAAATTCTGCCGTTATAGCTGTCGACTAAATCGCGCACGATAGCAAGCCCAATACCATTACCTTGAAGGTAGGAGTCTGCGCGAATACCACGTTCAAAGATTTGATTTTGCAGGGCTTCACTGATCCCTGGGCCATCATCTTCGATACAGATTAGCAGTTGATAGGCATCGCCTGTGACCGTTAATGTCACCGTAGACTTCGCGGCTTTACAGGCGTTGTCGAGTAAATTGCCTAGAATTTCAGTCAGATCTGCTTCATCCCCCTTGAATACTGCGTGTTCTACCATCTCGCCGCTGAGATTGATTTGTGGCTCTCGATAAATTTTAGCTAATGTGCGTAATAACTTAGCGGCGACTTCATCGACACGAATACCTAAATGCCACGAGGCCGCCGCTGCGGTTTGGGCGCGTTTTAGCTGGTGGCCAATGATCCGGCTGATCACTGATACTTGCTCACTAGAGGATTCGCTTAAGTCGGCCTGACTCTTGATCACCGCCAGTGGTGTTTTGAGGCTATGGGCTAGGTCGGCCAAGGCATTACGATAGCGTTTTCGTTGGGTTTGTTCGGTATTGAGCAAAATATTGAGCTGCCGAGCAACCGCTTGTAATTCAGTGGGGTATTGGCTACTTAGCTGCATCGACTTACCTTGCTCGACGGAATGTAGCTCTTGGGTAAAGCGTGCTAAAGGCCGCAACGTCCACAGTAACCAACTCAATTGAAACACTAACATGACTAACATTAAGATCAGCAGCCAAGTCCAAAGCTGTTGATTAAACTGATCAATTTGCTGCTGAAATTCTCGCTCATCTTTAATGATGTGGATTGTCACTGGCACGTTTTGATTTTGGCTGGCAAAACTGACACTAAAGCTATAAATCAAATGGAGTTGATCGGCGAGCTCAATTTGCTCAAATGCGCTTTGACCCGTGGCTGGGATGGTAAAATGTGGCGGTGGCGTAATCCCCATAAAAGATTGCGAATGCCACACTATATCTTGTTTGCCGCTGGCGTCTTCAGTGGTTGCAATGGCATACAGCCCTGATTGAATGAGGTTAAAACGATTCTCTAACACTAACTCTGGGATGGAGATTTGTTTGTTTTCGACTTCAGTCACCGCGAGAATCGAATAGACATAGGCACTGAGTTCATTCTTGGTTGCGCTTTTAACTTGTTCAGTAAAGGCATCGTTTAAGGCAACGCCGATCAAAGGTAATAACACTAAGATAAATAATAGCGCGCTGGCAACTAAGCGTGCTTTTAGGGAGTTCAACACTTGCCACGCCATGGCGCGTTTACTCATCGGCTGCTTGCCCGGACGTTAACGCTTTTAGGCGATAACCTTGGCCGCGCAGAGTTTCAATTAAGTTGTATTGATTATCTGGGTCGAGTTTTTTGCGTAACCGGCGGATAAAGACTTCGATGACGTTAGAATCTAAATCAAAATCCTGATCGTAGATGTGCTCTGTGAGGACGGTTTTTGATTTGACTTCGCCTTGATGCAACATAAAAAATTCGAATAACTTGTATTCAGAGCCGCTGAGGTTAACCAGTTCTTCGCCTTTACGTACTTCTAGACTGCTGGTGTTAAGGCTAAAGGGGCCGTTGTAGATCAGGGGGCTGGCCTTACCGGCGGAGCGACGGATCAGGGCTTTTAGTCGTGCGATGAGTTCTTGGGGATGGAAAGGTTTCGTCAGATAGTCGTCGGCACCGGCATCGAGTCCTTCAACCTTATCTTGCCAACTGTCCCTTGCGGTTAAAATCAGGATAGGAAAGTCGCGTTTTTGTTCACGCACGCTACGGATCAAGGCGATACCATCGAGTTTAGGTAAACCTACATCGATAATTGCTGCATCATAGTTGTATTCGAGCGCTTGAAATAAGCCTTCTTCACCATCACTCGCCACATCGATACTGTAATGGGCATCGAGCAGATGTTGCTTTAAGTTAGTCTGTAGTTCTATATCATCTTCAACTAGTAACAATCGCATCGTTAGTTCCTTGAGACTCGGCCCGTTGCGGCATCTACTGAAACAGAAAATACTTGGCCATCATTATTGAGGATTTTAATACGATATCCTGATCCGCTGGATTGTACGCTCAATACTTTGCCTTGAAATTGTCGTTGCGCCATTGCCACCGCTTGATCAGGGCTATTGACCGCTAGACGGCGCTGCTCATTCTTCGCACCTTGGTTACGAGGCTGATTACGATCATCATGTCTATCATTACCTGCTATGCTACCAAAGGAGGCTGATAAGCAAGTGATTAGGGCCAAGGTCAAACCAAGTTTCATATCGGGTACCCGCAATGTTCAGCGATCTTAAGTTAATGAGTGAGATGGATAACTTATCGAGTCGACTAAGAATACCTCATCACCTTAACAAACACATAGAGATCAGCCAATTGGTTGGCACAATTCCTTCAAAATTAACTCTGACAGTTATTTTGTTATTCGTGACAGAACTGAAGTTCTGTTGGCGAGTCTATCTCTATGCTCGCGCTTGTATCGTTTAAGTTTTGTGAGTGTTACCCATTCCAGATGAACTCGGGCTGAACGTATCTTCTGGCTGAGAACAGTGAGCGTTGATGTTCAGCTTATGTTCACCTTCATTGCACTTTAATAGCTCCAATTTGAACGGGTTATCCATAGGATATTCAAGATGAACACACTCAATAAGCAAGATATGGCAGCCACAGTTAATGTTAAGCTGTTTATGGCAACGGCTATTGCTGCGCTGTTTTTAGCGTCATCTGTCGCTAGCGCTCAGCCCCGCGAACTGGAGTCATCGCAAAGCTTAACGCCATTTACTGCAGCCAGCGTTGGCATTGCTAAAAAAGCAGAAAATAGCGAGCAAGCTGCCGAGCAGGAACAACAAGCCTTAGCTTTGTTACAACAAGCCGCGCCCGCAAAAAATGTCACTGACGTCGCCGCTGCGGCCGTGAAATCCTTGGCGCCAGCCTTATCATCCAAAGCGCCGACGGCAAACCGAGTGCAACTTATGGGCGCCTCGCCGATGACGCGTGAGCAAGTAACAGCGAAACATGCGAGCCAAGGGATTCCGAGTTCGAGCGCGACCAGTGAAGATCCCTACCGCGCACCTGTGTATCACAGCTTTTCGATTTTTGATGTCAGCAGTCGTTTGTTTGAAGACTTTGATTACGATGGGTTTTATCAAACGTTTAGCGTGACCTTCGACGTTGATGTCAATGGTGCATATCTTAATGAAAGAGCTGATTTATTTGCCGAGCTTTATCTCAGTCGTGATGGTGGCCCTTGGGTGCATTATTACACCACAGACGTATTTACCATTTACGGCGATTCGACACAGGACGATTACGAAGTATTGACCACGCTCTACACGGGTTATGCGACGGATCACTATGATGTGTTGATTGATGTGTATGAAGTGGGTTACAGCGATATTGTTGCGACCATTAGCGCCGATGAGACCGATAGTTTGTATGCGCTGCCATTGGAGAGTAGCGATCGAGACAGAGAGCCCGACATTATCGTTGTTGAGGAAAGTGGCGGCGCCTTCTCAGTATTAGGTTTGTTATGTCTTAGTTTGTGTACGGGGCTGCGGTTGAATCGAACTCGAGCCTAATCGCCCTTATTTCTCTCGGTGTTTATCTGCGGTAAATAGGGCTAGTATGGATGAGTTATTTTAACTAAATGGAGAAAGACATGATTGCTCAAGGTCAAACATTACCTGCTGCCACATTAGGTCAACTGACTAAAGATGGCATGGTGAATCACCAAGTTACCGAATTGTTCGCGGGTAAAAAAGTCGTATTGTTTGCAGTGCCAGGTGCTTTTACTCCAACGTGTTCAGAAGCGCATTTACCTGGCTATGTGGTATTAGCCGATCAATTTAAAGCGAAAGGCGTGGATTTGATTGCCTGTGTTGCTGTGAACGATGCCTTTGTGATGAAAGCGTGGGGCGAAGCACAAAATGCCTCTGAATTAATGATGTTAGCCGATGGCGATGCCAGCTTTACTAAAGCCTTAGGTTTGGAGATGGATACTGCCGGTTTTGGTGGCGTGCGTTCACAACGTTACGCCATGATCATCGATAATGGTGTAGTGACTCTACTGAATGTAGAAGAGCCAAAGGCTTTTGAAGCCAGTAAAGCTGAAGTTGTTTTGGCTGCTATCTAAGCGTATTTAAGACATGACGTTTGGATGTGACCAAAGCCAGCCATTCATTGGCTGGCTTTAACTAAATCAATTTATTGTACGATTTGAATGTTGTCTGCATCTATGGTCACTTCAGACCAATCTTTATCCACTTCACCACGAATAATGACCTGAGTCTCAGGTGTTACTGTGTTGCCGCGCCATAAATCATCATCAATTTCGACCTTAATATCACCCGTAGCGTCACGGAAAATATAATCATCGTGTCCAATGGAAGAAATGATATGGCCCGTTAACTCAATTTGGGCGTCATCACTGGCATTGAGCGCGCTCACTACATCATGAATCACTTGTCTTGCGCTCGGTCCTTGGAAGCCGCCCTGTATTTGAGGCTCACCCGTTGTAGGTTGAAAGCCTGCTTGGCTGGCCATAGTCGTGAATGAAAGTGCCATTGCGAAAACGGTAAGAGTCATTTTATTCATCTGTTTGTCCTTTCTATGGTTTTATGTAACTCAGCCTCAATGGCTATTACAGTGTTGCGAGCATAGTGCCAAGACAAGCGTGAAGCGGTTGTGAAGATTGGGTTTGCAACTCAGAATTTGCTAAAACGAGGTCATTTATTCAAGCTAACTTCAGTTAATGGGTATTATCTATAAACTGAACATAAGCCTGATAGCTAGCACCATCGTTTTGGGTTGAAAATGCCCAGCCCATTCGCTCGCAAATACGTTCAATAATAATTAATCCGCAGCCATAGCCTGAAGTATCAGTACTTTGAGTACTTAGTGGATTCAGTATCCATAATTGGTTGCTTTGCATCGTAATTTCAATGTTTCCGGCACTGTAATTGAAAGCATTTTTAATTAAATTACCTATCACTATGTCAATAAAGCTCAGTGGCGCCTTGATGCTCAAGCAATCTTTAAGCGTTAAGCTGTAGGTGATTTCTTGCTTGGCAAAGTGCTGTGCCATCTCAGCTAAAATGTGTTCAAGGCGTGGTGCTAAATCAATTTGGCTGTAGTGCTGGGATTCAATGTCTTCTTTTCCGAGAAGTAAAAAGGCCTCGGTGAGCGTTTTCATTTGATGCCCTGCGTAATCAATACGTGTAATGGCTTTTTTGACCATTAATTGTTGAGCCTCGGTTGCCGCATTGGGGATTTTTTTGAGCAATTCTACTGAACCTTGGATCACCATAATGGGCGTGCGTAGCTCATGGGAGGCAAAACGGCTAAATTCTTGTTCCCGAGTGAAGTAGGCGGCAATTTTAGCTTTGTTGCTTAATAGGGTTTGCTCAATCTGGCGGGTTTCACGGTATGAAGTACTCGGTGTTGATGTCGGTCTTTTGGGTGATAGTTGATTGATTTTATTTTCAATCTCAGCGAGTGGACTGGATAGCAGACGTACAAAATACAATCCATACGCCATGATAAACAGGAGCAAACCGATCCCCATAATAGAGATCAAAATGTGCATTCTATCTTCATAGCTATCAAGGAAATCGTCCGCGTCATCCTTATAAACCACATACAACAGCCCTTGCCCAGAAGGATGAGCGGATATCAAAAAATGTTTATCTTCGTCACCCAGTTGGTGTTCGTAAAATCCGGTATTTTGATAAGGTTGCAGCCAAGCTGGTACAAACTCTTTGCTCCAATATGTTTTCAATTCATTGATATCGGGGAGCTGTGCTTTATCACCAAACCTTTGATAATTCTTTAGATATTCGCGAGTCTCTGTGGCCAGCGTTTGCTCGAGGCTAATCTTCTCAATTTGTTCTTCGGCGATATAAATGAGGCTCCAAAAAATGGCAAACATCAAGCTAGTTAATACTAAAAAAGTGAGGCGGATTTTTTTATATAAACTCGGAAAATGCTCAGGGGATAAGTCGGTAACCTTGGCCATGGATAGTCTCTAATTTTGAGTCTGAAAAACCTTTATCGAGTGCACTGCGTAAGCTGTATATGTGGCTGCGAAGTGAGTCACTCGAAGGAGCATCATCTCCCCATACTGTATCTACCAATTGCTCTTTACTCACGATAGCGGGCGCATGTTTTAGTAACAGTGAAAGAATGGTGCGCTGAATTTTACTGAGCTTAATTTCTTTACCAGCACGGGTAACTTGATGGGTTTGCAAATTTAAACTGATATCACTGAAGCGCAAAATACCCACATCTAAACGTGGGCCACGATTATGCAGTGAATGTAGTCGTAAGCATAATTCTTCCATCGCGAAAGGTTTATTTAAAAAATCATCCCCACCTGATGTAAAAGAATCAATTTTATCCTGCAGACTATCTTTGGCGGTTAAAAATATAATCGGTGTATTACAATAAATTTCTTCACGCAGTTTTTTGACCGTATTAATACCGTCTAATTTTGGCATCATAATATCCATTATGATGACATCGTAATGGTTTTGTTGAATTAAATTGATTGCACTTTCCCCGTGATATGCACAGTCGGCAATAATCCCCTCTAGGGTTAAATAATCCATGATTGTTTCAATAACATCATGATTATCATCAACAATTAATACTTTCATAGGTTAATTCATTTCTTCACATTTGCTTGACGATCTTCATACTAAGATGCCCAGCACTGATTTAACAAGACATAATAGGGAAGAAAATGAATAAACTCTTAGTCTGTATTACGGCCATTTTGCTGGCAGGTTGCGGTGGTAATGATTCATCAACAGATACCTCTAAACCCGATCCTATCGTTCCACAACCTACGTTACCCGCAAAAATCAACGGTACAGTAACAAATATTGCTTCTGACAATAATTCGATTACTGTCAACGGATATAGCGTAAATATCGCTAATGCTAAGATTCACTATGGTCAACAGCCGTTAGAGGTTAATGCCATTCAAATGGGGATGAGGGTCAAAATTGATAGTGAAGGCCAACAGGCTAAAAATGTCATATTAGATCCAAGCCTTGTGGGTGAAATCAGTTCCGTTAATCAAAATACTATTGCCGTTAATGGGATTAATTTAGTCGTTAAACCAGCGGACGCGACCCAGTATAAAGTAGGCGATTGGGTGGCGGTAAATGGTTATCCAACGGTAATGGGAGAATGGCAGGTTAATTCTTTAAACCTTATCCCCAATTTTGCGTTTGCTGAAATCGAGGGACGTGTCTCTGGATTAAATAAGACTGCGCAACAATTCAATATCGGTTCGGCAGTGATTAATTATGCCAACGCACGTTTAGAAGGCAGCTTACAGGAAGGCGCATGGGTTGAAGTGGAAGGCCAGCAAAGTGGTGCTTCATTTTTGGCCTCTGAAGTCGAGGTGGAAGATACGGCGTCTTTTAACGATATGGAGCTAGAAGGGACTATTACTTGGGTCAACCAAGATAAAACGCAGTTTGAGCTTAATGCCCGTACTCGACTCTATGTCACTACAAATACTCAATTTGAAGATGGCAAGCAAGCTAACTTGGTTGAAGGCAAGTTAGTCGATGTAGATATTCAATCAATGCCGCAGGGTTTATGGGCCAGAGAAGTTGAATTTGAAACATCACATGATAATGGTGGAATACCTCCAACCTTAGGTAAAAAGTTCGAGCTAGAAGGTCTGGCGACACTGACTACCAATAATCAGCTACAAATTAATGGATTTACATTTGATATTGATGCCAGAACTCAATTCGATGACGGTTTAACCTTAGCGACACTTGACCAAAAATGGATTCAAATAGAAGGAGTTGAACTCGCAGACAACCAGTGGTTAGTGAAAGAAGTTGACCTTGAAGTGCGAAGCAATGAGCTTGATTTGTCGGGTTTAGTGATGCAAAAGACCTTGTGGGGCTATCAAGCGACTGATGCTTCATTAACGCCATTTGAAGGCAAATGGGTTGATGTCGAATGTCAGTTCGATGGCTCTAATATCCATAATTGCCGAATCGACGATTAAACACAAATAGAAAAATTAAGTGAATAAACGTGCGGTTTTAGGCCGCACGGTTTATTTGGCTTTGCCCAATCCCCAAGCTGGTTTCAATATCTTCTACACTCTGCTGTACTTCTTGGGCGATGACCTCACTCTGCTGTGAACTGGTTTGCGCTTGTTCTTTTAAACTATCCATAGTGCGAACAAATTCATCGAGATAATCGACTTGCTCTTTGGCATTTAGCGAGCCTTTTTTGGCGGTATTAGCCATTTCACTTGCTTGATTTTGCACTGTTTGCGCCACTTGCCATAGGCTTTGAGCGCGCTGTTTTTGGCTGCTTGTCGCCTCTGCTATGCCATCGACACTCTCACTGAGAGCATGATTCGATTGGGTCAGTTGCTGCAGAATCTTCACGATTTCGTTTAAGGACACTTGGGTGCGCTGACTTAAATTTCGCACTTCATCGGCCACCACGGCAAAGCCGCGACCTTGCTCGCCAGCCCGCGCAGCTTCGATGGCAGCATTAAGGGCGAGTAAGTTAGTTTGCTCGGCAATATTGCCAATCACATCAATGATTTTCGATACATCCGTCACTGAGTTATTTAGGCTTTCAAGGGACGAATGGCACAGACCGACCGCGGTTTGTGTTTGCTCGGTCGCGCTCAATACCGCCTCGGCTTGTGCTTGACTCGACTGCATTTGGCGCATGGTTTCGGCGGCGCTGTCTTCCACAAGTGCCGAAGTGTGGCTCACCTCATTGGCGAGGCTGCGGATATGCTCGGTCTGTGTTTGCGTATCGGCCACAATCGTTTGGGTGTGCTCTGTGTGTTGTGATAGCTGAGTAATGCGCGCCACCAGTTGGCTTAATGATTGAGAAACCTTAGTGATTTGCTGGCGCTGTGCCTCGTCTTCCTGTTCAAACCTGTGCAGTAACTGGTTGAAATGACCTGCTATTTGGCCCGTCTCGCAGCGACGATTAATGTCTAAACGCTCGCGGCTGTTCGATTCGCTTAATTTCATAAAAGCTTGGTTGAGACGTTTTAGCGGTTTGACGACGCGATTTTGCTGCAGGATTAAATAACCAATCGCAAACAAGGCCATGATGGAAACCATAGTGTAGAGGATTAGCTGTAACTCATATTTCAGCTGCTGGTTCTTTGCAGCCTGAGCCTCACCTAAACCAATAAGCTGTTGTTCCACATTGCTAATCGCATGAATGAGTTGATCTTGCATCTCTTGGTTGGTTTGCAGCAATTGGTGCGTATTGGCGACTTCTTTGTTATATCGATTGGCGAGACTGAGCAGTTCACTGCGGTCACTCTCGCCTATTTCAATTTGTTCCGGTTCGCTGGCACCGAGTGCAAATTCATCGGCTTCTTGCTGTTCATATACGCCGATTAACGGCAGTGCGCTGAGGGCGTCGTGCCACGTATTAAGCTCTTTGCTGGTGCTGTCTAAAATGCCCTTGAGTTGCTGATTTTTGCCGATCAGATAGCCATCGGTCAGCTGGGAAAGTTGGTAGACGATAGAAGGTAAATCGCGGCTCAATTGCAGATATTGTTCGGCGACCGCCGCATTTGTGGCTAAGCCTTTATCGGCATAGCTGCCCAGACGACGGTTGTAGTCGAGCATTTCAGATTCGGCGTGGGCCAGCAGTTGCCTAGGGTTGCCAGCGAGTTTACCCGCTGCGCGGTACTTGGTATCTAAATCTTGAATGAAGCTACTTAGACTTGCTTGCAAGTCATTATCGGTAGCGCCCATGGTGGCGAGATTAAGCTCTGTGAGCTGGTTCTTAATGGCGCTGAGTTTAGTTTTAGCTTGTTCAAGTTGGCTAGAGTTGCCGCTGGCGAGATAGCCGTCGAGATCGCGGCGTACGCCGACGAGAAAATCCTGCTGAATAGCTTGTAATGTAAGTGTTTGCTGCTCAATTTGTTGCCGCTGATCACTGCTCCACAGCACTACGGCTGCTAGCAATCCCGCGAGCAATAACAACAGGGCAGAAGCAGAAAGCGACAGCGTTGAAATTTTCATTTTGCAATCTTCATAATGGTCAGAGCCAGTAACTGTGCTGAGTTTATGAATTTAAGGTGACATTAATATGACAAGTAGCCACTTGGATGTCAGCGTTGTCATTTGATTTGCAAATATGTGATCTCGCGTTATTCCAGCGGCAGCCACACTTGGGCTCTTAAACCGCCTTCGGCGCGGTTGGAGAGGGTAATTTGCCCTTGGTGTCTATCAATAATCCGTTTGATAATGGCGAGGCCTAGGCCCGAACCAACACTACCACGGGCGATATCACCTTGGGTAAAAGGTTGAAATAGTTTGGTAATTTGCGACTCATCGATCCCTGGTCCATTATCTTCAACACTAAAACCGATACGCTTGCCATCGAACTGCGAGCTAATGCGGATCCAGCCAGAACCATAGCGAAAGGCATTTTCGACTAAGTTGCTCAGTACCCGTTTAATGGCAATCGCTTGAAATTGTGCTTCGGGGCAGTCAATTAACTGCACTTCAATTTCACCAGCGCGATTGGCTTCTGCTTGAGCGACATCTTGAATAAGTTTATTGATTTGGCCTAGCTCACGGCTGGTTTCCTGATCTTGGCGAATATACGCAATAAACTGGCTGATGATGGCGTCCATATCTTCGATATCATTGACTATGCCATCTTTAAGATATTGATCTTCCTCTACCATCATCTCAGAGGCGAGGCGAATACGGGTGAGCGGCGTGCGCAAGTCGTGGGAGATCCCCGCCATCAATAGCGCTCTGTCCTGCTCCAGTTGCTTCATGCTGTTCGCCATCTGGTTGAAAGCATTGGTAACTTCGACAATTTCACTCGAACCTTTTAGCGGCAAGGGATCGGGAAATTCACCGCGGGAGACTGAAATCGCGGCTTTTTGTAGTCGCCTAAGTGGGCGGTTTTGCTGGCGAGCAAACCACCATCCCCCAGCGACACTAAGTGCGCCAATCACCATTAAATAAAGGGTGAGTGGCGAAAGATCTGAAACATTTTGGCCGATAAGTGGCACTTTTATCCAAATCGAGGGCGCTTGTGGTGGACGGATCCAAATCTGTAATACGCTGCCATGGGTGACGCGCACTTCGGCGTCGCCGCCGAGATATTCCGACATCTGCGATGACCAGAAACCATAGTAAGTGGCTTGCTCAATACCCGCTTCATGCGCTTGCTGTTGATTGTAGATTTTCATGCCATCGTCGTGGACTTTGGCATTAAGGGCATCGACTATGGTTAAGTGTTCGCGGCCAATATCTATGCCATCGACAAACAGCAATTTGACTTGGCGAGCGATTAACTGATTGATTTGTTGGTAACTTGGCTTAAGTACATAGACGGCGACCGTGACGTAAGACACCAGCTGATTGATCAGTAATAGGCAACCAATCAGCATCACGGTTTGACTAAATGCGCTGCGAGGAACAAACCGCCACCAAAACTTAGGTTTCATCGTGGGCTCAATAACCGCAGGAGACTAAGATGGCAGCGCGGCTCATCGACGCGCGGCACCATCGGGTACAAATACATAACCTAAACCCCAAACCGTTTGAATGTAGCGAGGATTCGCGGGATCTTTTTCGATTAAGCGGCGCAGACGTGACACTTGCACGTCGATGGAGCGTTCTAGCGCCGAATAATCGCGGCCACGGGCGAGGTTCATCAACTTATCCCGAGACAAGGGCTCGCGTGGATGGGTGACGAGCACTTTAAGTACGGCAAACTCACCGCTAGTGAGTGCGATGGATTCGTCGCCGTGGTACATCTCACGGGTCGCTAAATCCAGCGAGAACTCACCGAAGCTAATCTGTGCTTCCTGCTGGGCTGGCGCACCGGGCACATCTTGGGTTTGGCGACGCATCACGGCTTTGATCCGCGCAAGTAATTCCCGTGGATTGAAAGGTTTTGGTAGATAATCGTCAGCGCCCAACTCTAAACCAATAATGCGGTCGACTTCATCGCCCTTGGCCGTCAGCATCACGATAGGAATAGGGTTACCTTGCTGGCGCAGCCTGCGACAGATAGACAGGCCATCTTCACCGGGCAACATCAAGTCGAGCACGAGTAAATGGAAGTTTTCGCGTTCTAATAGGCGGTCCATCTGCTCGGCATTGGCCGCGCTGCGCACCTGATAACCTTGCTCCATCAGGTAACGCTCGAGTAACGCTCGCAGGCGCATATCATCATCGACGACGAGGATTTTCGAGGTTTCTTGTCCCATGGGATGTCCTTTAATTGCTCAGATTGGTGCTTATTCTACTGACGAGAAACAGTTAAGATTAACCAACTGGCTGAAATTGAAAACGAATCTGCCTAATATAGCCGCATTCAACCAAGGCGACTAGCTCACCTTAGTAACTTGAATGCGATAAATGCTGACATTGATTGCCCAATGTTAATACTAAGCAAATGAAATTGCATGGGAATACTCGCGTTTATTCACGCTATAGCTGAAATTGTAACTAAATTGGCATAAGCAAAAGAGGTGATTTAAAAGCCATTATGCACAGAGATGATTTAGTGAGTTAACTTTAGCGTCCAGTCTGAGTATCATCAGTCCAATATATTATCCCGCATCAATTGTGGTCGTTTAATCCAACGATTGAGTAATGAGTATGAAAGCGCATTTGATCACCCGTCAGGGGTGGCAAACTTTAGATAAAGAATTGAAGTATTTGTGGAAGGAATATCGGCCGCAAATCACCCTTAAAGTCCAAGAGGCGGCGGCGCAGGGCGACCGTAGTGAAAACGCTGATTACACTTACAACAAGCGTTTGTTAAGACAAATTGACGGCCGAGTCAGGTACTTAGTTAAGCGGCTGGAAGAGTTAAAAATCGTCGATTACTCACCGCAGCAGGAAGGTAAAATATTCTTCGGCGCTTGGTTTGAGCTTGAAAATGAAGCGGGTGATCGCGTGCGTTATCGGATCGTCGGTAAAGATGAACTCGATACCAAATTGGGCTACATCACCATCGACTCGCCCATGGCGCGTGCCTTAATCGGCAAGCAAGTGGACGATGAGGTGGTAGTGCAAACGCCATCGGGTCCAAAAGAGTGGTATATCAATCAGATCCGTTACACTCCTTTTGAAACCACTCTCGCCAGCGAGGCAGATTAGCGACAGGGTTGCCGCCGTGACAACCGCTGCGGTCACCATGGCATAACGGGGAAAGATCAAAGACTCTGATTTGACTTAGGCTTTAGCATGAAACATATGGGGCGCCTGTGGTATCTTTGGCGCAATAACGACTTACTTTACAGTTAGGCACGACACTTTATTTATGCAAACTAATGCACATAACATCGCTCAGATTATCGCTCAAGAACTGAATGTTCGTGAGCAACAAGTTGCCGCAACCATCACTCTGCTTGACGATGGTGCGACAGTTCCCTTCGTTGCCCGCTACCGTAAAGAAGCCACGGGCGGATTAGACGATACGCAACTGCGTACCTTGTACACACGTTTAGGTTACCTGCGTGAGCTGAACGACAGACGCCAAGTGATCCTGTCTAGCATCCAAGCTCAGGGTAAGTTAACGCCAGAATTACAAAGGGCGATTGACGAGGCAGACAGTAAGACACGTCTCGAAGATTTATACCTGCCCTTCAAACCTAAGCGCCGCACTAAAGGCCAAATCGCTATCGAAGCTGGGCTTGAGCCATTAGCCGATGCCTTACTGGTTGATCGTAGCCTAGATGTCGAGACTACAGCGGCGGGTTATATCAATAGCGAAGCGGGTTTTGCCGATGTTAAAGCTGTGCTCGAAGGTGCGCGTTATATCCTGATGGAGCGCTACGCCGAAGACGCTGAATTACTGCGTAAAGTGCGTGAGCATTTAAGCCAAAACAGTGTGTTAGAAAGCCGTTTAATTGCTGGCAAAGAGAAAGACGGCGCGAAGTTCCGCGATTATTTTGAGCATACAGAACAGTTAGCTAAGATCCCATCACACCGTGCACTGGCTATGCTGCGTGGGCGTAATGAAGGTTTCTTAACCTTATCTATGAATGCCGACCCAGCCGCTGAAGCGGGCCAAGGTAGTTACTGCGAAGTGATTATCTGTGATCATTTAGGGCTGAAATTAGGTGATAGTAGCGTTGATCAATGGTTGAAAACTGTGGTGACGGCGACATGGCGTATTAAGATTGCCCTGCAGATGGAAACTGAGTTTATTTCGCAAATGCGCGAACGCGCTGAAGCCGAAGCGATTAAAGTTTTCGCCCGTAATCTAGGTGATTTATTGATGGCCGCTCCTGCGGGTGCGAAAGCCACCATGGGACTCGATCCTGGTTTACGTACCGGTGTTAAAGTAGCAGTGGTCGATAACACAGGTAAGTTGTTGTGCCATGCGACTATTTTCCCACACGCACCGCAAAATCTGTGGGAAAAGTCGATCCGTACTTTGGCTAACTTAGTCAAAATGCATAAGGTTGAGCTGATTGCGATTGGTAACGGCACTGCATCACGGGAAACTGACAAGCTGGCCGCTGAGCTGATTGCCGAAGTGAAAGATACCCATCCACATTTGACCAAAGTGATGGTCAGTGAGGCGGGCGCGTCTGTGTATTCTGCATCGGAATTGGCGGCGTTGGAGTTTCCTGATCTTGATGTGTCGATTCGTGGCGCTGTGTCTATCGCCCGCCGCTTGCAAGATCCATTAGCCGAGTTGGTGAAGATTGAGCCTAAGTCTATCGGTGTCGGTCAATATCAACACGATGTGAGTCAAAGCCAATTATCGGGTTCGCTGGAAGCCGTGGTGGAAGATTGTGTAAACGGCGTGGGTGTAGATCTCAACATGGCCTCTGTGCCGTTATTGTCACAAGTGGCAGGTTTAAATAAGACGTTAGCGAAAAACGTGGTCGATTATCGCGATGCCAATGGTCAGTTTAAGAATCGTAAAGAGCTGCTGAAAGTGCCGCGTTTAGGGCCTAAAGCCTACGAGCAAGCGGCGGGCTTTTTGCGTATTCGAGAAGGGGACAATCCACTCGATGCCTCGTCTGTGCATCCAGAGGCTTATTCGCTAGTGGAAACTATCGCTAAGACTAAGCAAGTAGAGTTGGCGAGCCTGATGGGTAACTCTGATTTGCTGCGCAGCATCAAGGCAGAAGAGTTTATTACGGCGGAATTTGGTTTGCCGACGGTCACAGATATTTTAGCAGAACTGGATAAGCCAGGACGCGATCCCCGCGGTGAGTTCAAAACCGCCAAGTTTAAAGATGGTGTTGAAGAACTTAAACATCTGAAACCTGAAATGGTACTCGAAGGCGTAGTGACCAACGTGACTAATTTTGGTGCCTTCGTTGATATTGGCGTACATCAAGATGGACTCGTGCATATCTCTTCTCTAACCGACAAGTTCATCAGCGACCCGCACACTGTGGTGAAAGCGGGAGATGTGGTGAAAGTCAAAGTGATGGAAGTTGACGTTGAGCGCCGCCGCATCGGTTTGAGCATGCGTTTGGATGAAGCTATCGACCAAAGTAAGCCGCAGCAAAGACCGCACAATCCTGCCAGAACTAATCATGGTAAAACACCGCAGTCAGCGAAACCGGCTGCGCGTCCTGCGCAAAAGCAAGCACCTAAAGCGCCAGCAAACGCGGCCATGGGCAATGCCTTTGCTGATGCCTTCGCTAAGCTGAAAAAGTAGACGCTGTAATGTTAATACTCGGACATACGTCATGTCCGAGTCGACTTTTTAACCTGTTACTCACAAAATTGTTGCATAAATGTCGTCTTAGGGAATATAAAGTCGGCATTTAATGCAACGTTAAGCAAAATCGGTTGTCATAGCACAGCTTATTCACCGATTTTTCAAATTGACACTCCAAAGCAGAGTGGCTCTTTTTACACGTTTTGGGGTAACACATGCAATCTGGTTTATCACCTCGCGGGCGAAACAATGCCCATGGGCCTTTTCGCGCCATCTTTATCTTTTCGTTATTAGTGCTTTTCATTGCCACCGCGAGCCGTATCGCTTTAGGGCTGTGGCAAGCCGATCGCGTGGCCGCTGTTGATGGTTGGTCGCATCTCTTAATCCAAGGTTTACGCGTCGATATCGCTACCCTGTGCTGGTTATGGGGTATTGCTGCCTTAGGAACCGCATTATTTTCAGGTGATCATTTTATTGGCCGTCTATGGCAGCCGATTTTACGGGTGTGGTTAACCGTCGGTCTGTGGATCATGCTCTTTTTAGAAGCATCGACCCCCGCTTTTATTGAAGAATACGGTTTTCGTCCGAATCGTTTGTATGTGGAATATCTGATCTACCCGAAAGAAGTGCTTTCTATGCTGTGGGCGGGTCGTAAGCTTGAGCTTATTTTCTCAATATTATTAACCATAGGTACACTCTGGGGCGGTTGGGTTCTCAGCGGTAAACTGACGAGAAACCTGCGCTTTCCACGCTGGTATTGGCGTCCAGTATTAGCGTTAATCGTTATCGCAATTACGATATTAGGTGCCCGTTCAACCTTGGGTCATCGTCCGCTTAACCCCGCTCTGGTGGCCTTTGCTGACGATCCATTAGTGAACTCTTTAGTTATTAACTCTGCTTATTCCTTGGTGTTTGCCATCAAGCAGATGGATAGTGAAGAAGATGCTTCTAAAGTGTATGGCAAGCTAGATAACGCGGAGGTTATTGCAACGATTAGGCAGGAAAGTGGTCGCCCTGAAAGTGCCTTTACTTCAACGGATATCCCATCACTGAGCTTTAACCAAGCCAGTTATACTGGTAAGCCAAAGAACTTAGTGATCCTACTGCAAGAGAGCTTAGGCGCACGATTTGTCGGCAGTTTAGGTGGGTTACCCCTGACACCGAATATCGATGCTTTGTCTAAAGAAGGTTGGTATTTCGATAACTTGTACGCTACTGGTACACGATCTGTACGCGGAATCGAAGCCGTGACAACAGGTTTTACGCCAACGCCAGCTCGCGCTGTGGTGAAGCTAGGTAAGAGCCAAGTTGGCTTTTTCAGTATTGCTGAATTACTTAAAAATCATGGATATACCACGCAGTTTATTTATGGTGGCGAAAGTCATTTCGACAATATGCGTAGCTTCTTCTTGGGCAACGGCTTTAGTGACATCATAGATCAGAAAGATTACAAATCTCCGGCCTTCGTGGGCTCGTGGGGCGCGTCAGACGAAGATTTAATGCGCAAGGCCAACAGTGAGTTTGAGCGTCTGCATAGCGAAGGTAAGCCTTTCTTTAGTTTAGTGTTTAGTTCGAGCAACCATGATCCATTTGAATTCCCAGATGATCGTATCGAACTTTATGAACAACCTAAGCAAACTCGCAACAATGCGGCGAAATATGCTGACTATGCGGTTGGTGAGTTTTTCAAATTGGCGAAAAACGCAGACTATTGGAAAGATACGATTTTTATCGTGGTTGCCGACCATGACAGTCGAGTGGGTGGTGCGGATCTGGTGCCAGTATCGCGTTTTCGTATTCCGGGATTAATTCTTGGGGATAATCTAACGCCAAAACGCGATCATCGTATTGTGAGCCAAATTGACTTGCCGCCGACTTTATTATCCTTGATTGGAATATCTGACTCTTACCCTATGCTGGGCCGTGACTTAACTCAGGTCAGCGATGATTGGCCAGGGCGTGCTCTGATGCAATACGATAAAAACTTTGCGCTGATGGAAGGTAAAGATGTGGTCATTCTGCAACCAGAGAAAGAGGCACAGGGTTTCGAATATAATGAAAAAAACGAGCAGTTAACGCCTCATCCACCCGCTGCTGCCGCGCTAGAGAAGAAAGCCTTAAGTTGGGCATTATGGGGCAGTTTGGCCTACCAGCAAGAGCTGTATCGTTTGCCTAAATAAGCGTTAAACAGCATAAAAAATGCCGCTATTTTTAGCGGCATTTTTGTTTATCACTCAGGTTAATTTTGTGCGCAAACGGATTCATACGATTGGAATAGGTTAAATCCACGTCGACATGGCTGATTCTTGTTCTGGCTGAGTCTGCTGCTGATAAAACTGACCAATACGCTGCCCGAGTTGTTGATAAAATTGACTCGATTCGCCTTGAAGCGATTGCCTTGCCGTACTGCTGGTATTCGCTTTAGCGCTACTACTGGCATAACTTGTTGCACCTTGACTGACCTTTAAGCGTATATCCTTACGTTGCAGCGCCGCTTGGCCTCTTGCTGCAATTTTTAGCGTTTTAGGTAAAACACGCTCGGCCACGACAAGGGGCGCTTTTTTCTCTTGCTGTTGTTGGTTCTGTTGCTGTGAGGATTGCTGTTGCTGCTGTTTTTCTTGAACTTGCTGCTGATTATGCTCGAGCGTTTTCGCCTGTTGTTGAGCTTGATCCGCTGTGCGTTCATTCTGTGGATTAAAGGCGCGTTCTTCGTGACCTTTAGTTGCCGCTTGTGGTGGGATGACCACAGGTTTCAGTTGGTTGTCGACCCGAGCCGAGTCCGTCGCGACATTACTGGTCGCTAGCGGGACTTGGGGGTAGTTACTGACAACTAACATGGAAAATTCCTTGGCACATTAATGGTTAAATACTAGTCATTAATTGCTCAAAGATAAAGCGTTAACGTGTCTGTAACGTTAACCAAGGCATAAATACCTGCAAAAACTCCTGCTGATGGGAAATAAAGGGCGCGTGAGAGGCTTTGGCGAGCATCACATCCACACTTTGAGCTGTGATGGGCATTTTAGGTGGTACGCGTTTGGGCACTAGCCCGTCGAGTCGGCCCCAGATCCTTAGCCAAGGTTGTTGCAACTCTATCAGTTGCTGCCTTAAGTCGACGTCGGTTAGCATATTTAGGCCTTGAGTTAAGGCTCTGGTATTGGGTAAAGGACGTGCGAGGACAAGATCGCGCAGTTGTTTGATGTCTTCCTTGGCGGTTTCGCTACCCATGGCTTGAATCGCCAGAAATCTCTCTATAGTTTTAGGTAAATTTTGGCCGAGTTGTTCTCTAAATTGATGAAGGACTTGTGGCGGAATGCCCGGCCATGCTTCGTCTTCCCTTGCCATAAAGCAAGGGGATGAGGCAATAGTAATCAAGCCTTTGATTTTTTGTGGATAACTTAACGCTGCCTGAGTCGCAACGAGCCCACCGAGTGACCAGCCGGCCCAAATAGCGTGTTCAGGTAATGCAGCGACTAAGGTATCGACCCAGGTTGATAGGCCACCTTCAACCATTTGGCTATGGCCGAAGCCCGGCAAGTCTACATAGTGCACCCTATACTGAGACAGTGACTCATGTAATGGCGTAAACACAGCGCTATTCACTCCCCAACCGTGAAGCATCACCAGATCTGGCCCTTGGCCGCTGATTTCAATATGCAAATTTGCTTGGTTTGTGGATGTGACTTGGCTCACTTGAGTGCCTCAAAAATGGATTAGGTGAATGTATGCCGCACTTTGTCAAAAGGATTTGGCCGCAATCTGCTTTGCGGATAATGCGTTTAGGCTATCAACTCGGTACAAGGTGGTTGGCGGGCAGTTTACCTAACCGTTGCCTGCTGTGCCACCAATCCATATCACTTCCCGAGACTGGCATTTGCGCCGTTTGTCTTCAATCTGGCTTATATCATGGGCCTATTTGCTTAGGTTGCGGTAAGTCGATGCAAATAGAAGTCGATTATTGCGGTGAATGCCAAAAGCGCCAGCCACGTAAAGTCATTGCGCCTTGTAGTTATCATCAAGGTTTGGGTGCTTGGGTTGGTGCGATTAAATATCAAGGTCAACTTGCCGCTTTGCCCGTGCTGTGTAGCGCCTTAGTGGCACGCATTAAGGTATTAGAACAGCAAGGATTAATCTCGCTGCCTCAAGCGATAGTGCCAGTCCCATTGCATCCAAAACGCTTACAACAACGGGGATTTAATCAGGCGTGGTTAATTGCCCATGAGTTATCACAGCTCTTGCAACTGCCGTTAGTGAGCGAAGGGTTAACGCGCCAACAAGACACTCGATCGCAGGCGGGGCTTTCGGGTGCACAGCGACGACGCAACTTACATGATGCCTTTATGTTAGCGGATGATTTTGCGTTCCAGCGTGTTGCATTGGTGGATGATGTGGTGACCACCGGCACTACAGTCTCTGAAATTGCTCGCTTATTCGAAGCACGTTATGTGCATGTTCAAGTATGGTGTTTGGCAAGGGCAGAGGCGCCAGGCTTGTTGGATGATATTTAAAAAGGTTAAAAGCATTGCTCCATTATATCTTTGTGTATGTCAAAATTATGTCAAAAATACTGCGTAAAAATGAATAAGTTTTAATTTTGCGACAAGATGTAAGTATCTGTATCAATGGGTTTTGTTTATTTTTTGTATTGAGATACCTTTCTATGTTATTTCGTTTGGAGGGTATTTATGGACGCTAAACTGGCGCGATCAAATGCAGATACTGCATCAACGCTGAAGGACGTTATTCAGGCGATAAACTACTCTTTGAAGCTACATGGTTTTTGTGGTTTCTGGTTTCAAGGAGTTCCACATTGTGCGTATGAAAATTATCACTTTCCAAAAGATACCAATCTGTTCTCTCCTACGGCACTAAGAAAACCTATCGCCAGCATAGCTTCTTCCCCTGTTATGGCTGAATTACAGCGTTTTTATTTAAATCAGATAGCCTCCCATGATTTCAATTTTGGTTTTTCATTGGATACTTCAAAATCTTATATGTATAGATTCACGAGTGAAAAAAATGATAAGACCAGCCTATTGTTTAGTAAGCATAATATTCAAAGTGTTTTGAGCTGGCCCATCTCATGCCACTCTAATCGTCATTGGACAGGCCGGTTTATACTACTTAGCCATCTTAGTGCTTCGGAGGTGGTGTTAGAGGGATTGGCAGACACTTTAAAGGAAGCTCAAAACAAGCTTTTTGAATGTAATAAACAATTGTTCAATCCATTTCTACAAAGCTCTCTGCTTAAAGATAATGCGAGAGATATCCTACTTATGGTCGCAAACGGTCTTCAAAACGACGAAATTTCAACTCAGCTCCCGATAAGTGTCAGAGGAGTTGAATATCATATGGAATCCATGCGTAAGAAATTTGGGGCTACAAATAGAGCAAATTTAATCCATTTAGCCCATCAATATGAGTTGATTTAAATATGTTGATATTACTGGTTGAAGATAATCGGCTTCTCTCTAACAACATCATTCAATATCTTGAATTGAGTGGCATAGAGTGCGATTACGCTTTCAACCTGGCACAAGCGGATATGCTCATTAGTCAGCAGCAGTTCGACGCTATTATTCTCGATCTAAATTTGCCGGATGGTGATGGGATTGAAGCGTGTGAACGCTGGAAAGCACAGTGCATTACCTCACCAGTAATCATGTTAACTGCACGTAGTGGTCTGAATGATCGCTTGAGTGGGTTTGCTGTGGGCGCGGACGATTATTTAGTAAAACCATTTGCAATGGAGGAACTAGTCGCGCGATTGAAGGTGGTTGCTCAGCGTCGTCCCGCGCCCCAAAGGTTGACTATTGGCGACCTAGAAATCGATTTTGCAAACCACATGGTGTATCGGCAAGGGCAACAGCTGGCTTTGTCTAAAACCGGATGGCAGATCCTGGCTTTATTAGCTAGGCGTAGTCCAGAAACGGTGAGTAGAGAAGAGATAGAGCGAATGCTTTGGCCCGACAGCGTACCTGATAGTGACAGCTTGCGCAGCCATATTCATCTTTTACGTCGAGTGATCGATCGCCCCTTTGAACGGCAAATATTACATACGATTCGTGGCGTTGGTTTAAGCCTTAGAGATGATATCAATGCAAGCGCCTAAACTTAGCCTCAAGCGTAGCTATCAAGTGTGGGGAGTTATTTTTCTATTAATAACCTTAGGCGTGAATAGTTTTATCCCGCTTTGCATGATGTGTGCCGGTATGATTTCTATGCATGAGGTCACAATGCACAATGCAGGGCAAGCGGCCGAAGCATTACTGAAGCTGGCGGAGCCAACTCAGCAATCATTACTTCATCAACCACTTCTAAAAACCGATAACTTAACTGTCTATCCTCATTGGCGAGATATTCCGCTGCAAATTCGTGAGTTAAGTAACAATGAAGTCTTAACTGATGCGAGCACAATTCACTATGAGCATGCAGAAGGTCCCATTGTTAACGCGTTAAGTGTGTACTACACCCAAACTGGCCAGCCGCTCTACGTTTGGCTGCAGTTTAGTGTTACCCATGATTTGCAATTTGCCCCTAAAAATATGACGGCGATCTTGCTGCTTGTCTTGATAACCTTTTGTGCCAGTGCAAGTTTAGCGTTTTATATGCAAAGCAAAGTGATTACGCCTGTTCATCAAATTAGTCATGCGATTAAACAACATGATTGGGAAGGAGGAGGAAAACTGAGTTTACCAGAACAAGAATATGCTGAATTAAAGGCAATTGTTGATGCTTTAGATAACTCGATTTTACAACTTCAGGAGGCTCAGCAGCGAGAACTCAATTTTTTACGCTTTGCTAGCCATGAGTTACGTACGCCAGTCGCCATATGCCAATCTTCATTTGAAATCCTCGCATTACAACAAGGTGAGCTTACGGGGGCAACTCTGTATGCTTCCCAAGCGACCAATCAAATGAAGTCACTCATTGAAACCCTACTATGGTTAACTAATAAAGAGTGTTCAAACCTAGAAAAGGAAAACGTAGCATTATCGCCTTTACTTGCCAGTATTATCGAGGAGCAGCAACGGGCACATGGTTATGAGCAAAAAATTCAATTATTGTGTGACGATACTTGCTTGCCAGTTCAGCTTCATCCGCTAAAAATAATATTAAGCAATTTATTAAGGAATAGTATTGAGCATGGTGGGATGGATATTCGCATTACTCAAGATGCTTGTTGTATAGAAATAACCAATTCCTACAATAGTAAGGGCCGTCATGGATTTGGTTTAGGGCTTTTACTGGTGAAACGTCTCGCTAATCAACTGGGTTGGACTTTTACTAGCTCATCTGCAAATAATTTATTTACAGCTAGGCTGGTAATATCTAATAACTAAAGAATGAGAACTATAGATTTACTGCATTAAACCACACACTTTTAAAATGCAAAAGCGCCGTTGGGCTTAGATCACATAGTCATCATGCTATTCGTAGTAACTTTATTATATAAAGTTTACTGGTCGATAAGTATTTTAAAATACTTCCTAGAATACATGGTTGAGAGGAACTCTATGTGTAAAAAAAGTGTGGCATCTATTTTAGTCAGTGCAATTATTTTTAGTGGTTCAGTATATGCTGATGTGAATAAAACGAGCGTGGATTTAGGTTATAAGTTTTATACTAGTGACGCAAAAAATGATAACCCAGGTGTTTTTAATCAACCTTTTGTAAAGTTGAATCATTTAGGAATTGCAGATTGGGGTACTTACTTTGCTAATCTTAAGCTCGAAAACCCTGCTGAAATCGCGGAAAATCAGAAGAACCTTGATGGTAAAACTACCATTAAGTCATTATTGATAATTGAAAATAAGCTGGGAGAGTCGCAGTTCAACTTCTGGACTCAGAACTTTATCTCTGCGAGTGAAACGCTAGTTGAAGATAATCTTTACTTAGGTATTACCCATAATGCAAAAATTCAAAATTTATCACTAAACTATGGTGTCGGTTTAAATTATACCATTGGTAGCTTTTCCCCCACATCAGAGAAGTTTAATGATCTGTCAGGTTATGCCGTGGTTTTAAATGCAAAGTACCCATTTGAGTTGCTAGGGTTAAAACATAGTTTAAGTTTGAATTATGAAGCACAAATTGATAGGGATGCAGCGCATCAAGCATTATTTTCATATGACAGCTATGGCCATCAGATAATTACAACATTACAAACAAGCCTCACAGATTCAATATTTTCAAAGTTATATATCACCCATTATGATAGCTGGGGTTCGCAATATAATGATGGGATTGAATACGGTATATCTGTTGGTTATCAGTTTTAACGGTTTATCAAATAGGTTGAAATTTTGATAAGTAGAATCACATTTAATTTGGTGCTGTTCTAAATTTTATCAAAAATAATAAGGGAATTGTAATGCATTATAAAAAATCCATTATTGGTATTGCTGCAACGGCAACAGCAATTATTGTCGGTTGCCAAGTTACCCATCAAATAGTAAAAAGCCAGGGAACCGCTCAAGGCAAGCATGGCGAAGTGCAGGTCGAAACCACATTCAAAGACGGACACATTGTGGCGATTGATGTACTAAAGCAAAAGGAAAATAAAGTCCTTGCTGGTGCCGTATTTAAAGATGTTAAACAGGCGATTATTGATAATAACTCTATCGAGGTTGACGGTATTGCAGGCGCAACCGTAACGTCTAAAGCGCTTAAAGAAGCCGTGGGTAAAAGTATTGAAGCCGCAGGTGTTACGTTAGTTGCTGTCGCTTCAGCTAAAAAAAATGAAGCATTAACACCAGCAGAATATACCTATGATGTGGTGATTATTGGCTCGGGTGGTGCAGGTTTCAGTGCTGGTTTAGAGGCTATGACTGCGGGACGAAGTGCAGTGATTATTGAAAAGATGCCTATTATCGGCGGTAATTCTTTGATTTCTGGCGCTGAGATGAATGTGGCCGGTAGTTGGGTGCAAAAAAATATGGGGGTGACCGATAGCAAAGAGCTGTTTATTAGCGACACGCTAAAAGGCGGCGATTTCAAAGGTGACCCTGAAATGGTTAAGACCATGGTCGATAATGCGGTTGATGCTGCTGAGTGGTTAAGGGATTACGTCAAAGTAGAATTTTACCCAGATCAATTATTTCAGTTTGGTGGACACAGCGTTAAACGAGCGCTAATCCCTAAAGGTCATACCGGAGCAGAGGTGATCAGCAAGTTTTCTATTAAAGCTGAAGAAGTTGGCTTACCAATTCATACCAATACTAAGGCTGAAAAGTTAATTCAAGATCAAACGGGCCGAATTGTGGGTGTAGAAGCGACTCATAATGGCAAAACGGTAACCTACTATGCAAAACGCGGTGTTGTGATTGCCACAGGTGGCTTCTCGTCTAACATGGAAATGCGTAAAAAATATAACCCAGAGTTAGATGAACGATATGGCAGCACAGGTCATTCAGGTGGTACTGGTGACGGTATTGTGATGGCAGAAAAAATACATGCAGCAGCTAAAAATATGGGATATATCCAGTCATATCCCATTTGTAGCCCAACCTCGGGTGCGATTGCCTTGATTGCTGACTCTCGCTTCTTTGGTGCGGTGTTAATCAACCAGAAGGGTGAGCGCTTTGTTGAAGAATTGGAACGCCGAGATGTGATTTCACATGCCATTCTAGACCAACCAGGCCGCTATACTTATGTGCTCTGGAATCAAGACATTGAAAACGTTGCCCATACAGTTGACATGCATCAAGGCGAACTTAAGGAATTCACAAAAGACGGGCTAATGTATAAGGTCGACACCCTAGAAGAAGCCGCTAAAGTCTTTAATATTCCTGAAGACAAGTTGTTATCAACGATTAAAGACGTTAATCGTTATGCCGCAACAGGAAAGGATGAAGCCTTTAATCATCGCTCAGGATTGGTTGATTTAAGTAAAGGACCTTATTGGATTTTAAAGGCTACACCTTCTGTGCACCATACAATGGGTGGACTAGCGGTTGATATACGTACTCGTGTACTTGATGAACAAGGAAAAGTGATTCCGGGCTTGTTTGCTGCGGGTGAAGTGACTGGTTTAACCCATGGAACCAATCGACTCGGTGGAAATGCTTACACTGATATCATTGTCTTTGGTCGTATCGCTGGACAAGAAGCGGCTAAATAGTTTGTATTTTATGTCTGGCTTAAAGCGACCCAATTGGGTCGCTTTTGTTTGTAAATGATGCAGTTCACTCGCGTACAACACATTCGTTTAAAGCTTGTTTATGATGAATAAATCGTGATCGCTATGGCAAAAATCCATAAACTTGCTATCCAAAGGACTACAAAGCGAAGGTGAGTCGGAGTATCATACGGCTAATTCTTACTAAAACACTCAGGTATCCCCTGACGGAGCAGGTTTTCATGATTACCATTTCCGATGCGGCTCAAGCCCATTTTGTTAAGTTGTTAGCAGATCAACCTGAAGGCACTCATATTCGCGTATTTGTGATCAGTCCTGGTACCTCGCAAGCCGAGTGTGGTGTGTCTTATTGTCCACCGGATGCAGTAGAAAGTGATGATATTGAAATCGAGTTCACTGGCTTCAATGCTATGGTCGATGAGAAGAGTGCACCTTTCCTTGAAGATGCCACTATCGATTTTGTGACTGACCAGCTCGGCTCACAGCTCACGCTCAAAGCCCCTAACGCAAAAATGCGTAAAGTGTCTGGTGATGCACCTTTAGTCGAGCGTATCGAATACGTGATCCAATCTGAAATCAACCCTCAGTTAGCTGGCCATGGTGGTAATATCATGCTGGTTGAAATTACCAAAGAAGGCGTAGCCGTACTGCAGTTCGGCGGTGGATGTAATGGTTGTTCTCAAGTTGATATCACCCTGAAGGATGGTATCGAAAAACAATTGTTAGACATGTTCCCAGGTGAGTTGACTGGCGTACGTGACGTGACAGATCACCAGCACGGTGAGCATTCTTACGCTTAATCTTGTTTGTTAAGCTGAATGAAAAACGCGACCTCAGAGTCGCGTTTTTCATATTTGGCTTCGCTAGAGGCAAATTACTTCGATGCATCTTTTAACCGCTCGACTTGAGCAAGTAGATAATGCGAGTCGGAGATCGTGTCGTTATGCTTATTTAGTCTCAATGCTTCATAAAATTGACCAAGTTCGAGTAGGTGAGACTCTACAAATGGAACGCCAAGCTTTTCTCGGCTAGCAAATAAAATACATAAGCCCTCAGCTCGACTTGCAAAAAGCTGGTATCGTTCATTACGACGGGTAAAGCCTAGAGAGCGTTCAATTAACATGGCAGAAAGAGTTACCACAGAAAATAAAGCTAAGCCTAGTTGAAGCGGATATGGGCTGGTAATGACCACTAACCCCCCGACTAACAACATATCTAACAATAAAGAATTCGTAGCAAATTTTGAAAGCAGACTAAGTGCTTCTACATCAGACTGTTTTGTCGAGGAAACAAATAAAAATATCAGCAACAAAAGAAATGAAATACCCAGGATCCATTCCGGCCAATTGAAATCCAATGAAATTGGTTGTTTTAAAAATTGATCGATCACTTTAAACCCAATCTGATCAACCATTGCCATTGCTAAACACACGGCAAAAAAAATCAAGCCAGTGGCCGAATATAATGGAATACGTCTAAATGTATATCTAAGCCAGTTTGTTTCTTTGACTTTGTCTTTTAGTTCCACCTTGGTTGCATTAAGGACTGCGAGTAACTCAGTGTAATTTGTAATGGGTTTTATATTGTTCTGTGACATATCTGTCCTTATTAAACAGGTTCAAACACTGGCAAATGGTTGCGATGAAATTGCTCAATGCCGTATTGTCGCAGCGTTTCCAGCCAGCGTTCGGCTACAGTACGGCCAACTTTTAACTCAAGAGCCGCTTCGCGTAGCAATAAAAATTCAGTGCGCAGTGTGGTCGGCATAATACCTGGGTCATCGGTATTTACCAGTACCCGTACTGGCCCACGACGAAGTCCGTACAAGTTGGCTGCGGCCCCTTTTTCTAGCACCGACTCATCAGGTGGACTCCAGCGGAAGATGGGATGTTCAGAGTGTGATTTTAGCCGGGCAATATACACATTAGAGGTTGGATTAGCCTCGATGATTAGCCCTAGTCCGTCGTATTCGGTCAATAACCAATCTTGTAATGCATGCATGAACGCTAGCTCTGCAGGGGTTTCTACATCTTCCAGTAGATTATCCTTACGCTTGTGGCCAATTTGTGCGTGAGCGTTGCTTTCATCACCCATACGAATTATCACCAGTCGCTCTTTCTTGTTTGTCTTCAGCCATTGATGACGCGCTAAGTAGAGCTGAGCGGGCAGATTGTTATCAATCAGCTGCCGATGATCCGGCAAGGCAAGCACGTCTTTGGAGTCATGCATTGCCCCACCCAATAGCTCTTGCCAGCGATATTGGCAATTACGTCGTAGCAACCAAGCCTGATACAAATCATCCGCAGTGGCACGACTAAGAAGTGAACTACTAAAATTGGCAGAGCTTGCCGGTAAATTCTGTGGTTCCATAGGGTTCGGCACCTGCCACCAGTCGGATTCACGCCAGAAATGGGCAATGCGCCGCTCTAGCAAGGGCAGCACCTGCAGTGCCAACGGCAAATTGCCGCTCAGCATAGTGGCGTAATGCCATAGCCACACCAGATTATCTAAGTGTTCATCTATGGGGAGTATCATATCGCCCTGACGCCCAGCCCACTGTTTCGGCTCAATGCCCAGCGCCAATCCATGGCCTAGTCGATCACCTTCGCGCATCTCGCAAAAGCGGACTGTTTCGTCAATATGACGCATACCCGAGGCGGGGTGGGCGTAGTCTTCGCCCGCATGGATACTTAAATGAAACCCCGTACCAGCCCGCTCGCCATTCGGACTCATTTTGAAACCGCCTCGAAGCCAACGCAGCACTGGGGCAAACCATTCGATTTTTAGAGCGTTTTCATCACCAGCGACATCCAAGCCGCGAAACCAACGTGCAGGCTGAAAGTGGAAATTGTGGTTCAGCTTACCGCCCAAAAACTCAGGAGCTACCCAGCCAGCATCGCTTTGCAAATTTCGCATTAGCTTTTCGGCCTCTTTCCATAGGGCCTTGCTATCCGACTTGGAGCGCTGGTTTTGCTTATGTGGCTTTGATCGTGAAAAATGGCCACAGAATTGCCAACGCTCCAAATTTTTCAAATATGCCTGTGTTTTTGCATCGGGATGAATTTCATGCTCACCAAAAATATAAGGTGGTCTAGGTTGGCGCAATCCGGCATGTTTCGCCATTGCTTTAGCAAAAGGCCGTGTGTATTGAGCAGAAAATCCGTCTGGACCTGATTTGATTTCTGCAACATCACTGGCACCAACCCATAGGCGATGGATATTCCCTTGTGTATCACTACCACGCCCCAGAGTCGCACCAAAATAACGCTCAGCAAAGCGTGTTAGCCCCTGACCATCCATGATCAGGCTGCGCCGCAGCAGGTTAACGGTCTGCCAAAAACATAAAATAGCGGCACGTTGTAGCGGATGTGTATCTGTTGCTTGATAACGGCGACATAGATAAAGATACAGCCATAACCAACGGTTAGTACGCCCCCGCTGCATGATGTTAGCAAGCTGCCCCAGCAACCAGTCGGCACTCCCAACGTTGGTAGCAGCTTGTATATCGGTCAATAATTCCCAGTCAGGTAGTTTGATAGGGGTATCCATAGGCATAGATAAGCGATTGAGCTTTTTCTGCCAACTTTGCCATTTCTGGCTCTGATTTGTTGGAGTCGGATCAGCCGTTGCTGAGGGAGAAGCCATGTCAGGCTCAAGCAACAGTATCAATAATTGGCGCGCCCGCTGTAGTAAGGGCTGCAGATTGTCGTGCTGTTCTTGCTGCCAATGGTTGTTATTTGTGCTTAGTGTCAATGCACGACCAGCTAACAAATAATCATCCAGAATCGCACTATCGGCGGTTACGCCCCAGAAATGCACATGCCCTTCAGCAAAAGGCAATGACGGATTGCCCTGTGGTGCAAAAAATGCGGTTTGGGCAGAGACTATACGCTCGATATCATGTGCTGCTGGTTGGGGGATATCTTCTAACCAGTGTGCCAGATGCCAGCCCGCCAACAGGGTAGGGTCCAGTCCCGCGGCGAGGCGTACATAGGCTTGACATTCTCGCTCACGGTAACACAGTAGATCACCATTGCGTTGTAATAGCCGTTGTTGCAGTTCATCCAGCCAGGGTAATTCTGGCGTGACTAGCAAATCGCCATCACACATCTGCCCCATTAACTGGCGAACATCGGTTAGCCGATGTTCGCGTGGATAACGAGCCTCCACACTCTCGACTAGCAAGTGGTAGACATGGCCTTGCAGTTTTTCCCAAAAATCAGCCGCAAAATCGACTGCAGTTGGCTGCAAGTTTTGCCATAACCAATCAGCCAAGCGTTCATCACCGTAAAAACATTCGGCGACATGTTCGGTTAGAGATCGATGGAGCATCAGAGGCGCTCAGCTTTTTGCTTGATGGCCTGATCGAGATTGTCGACGGTGTTCTTGCTCGACTTATCCGAGTAAATACTCTTCATCTCATCAAGTAACTTATTACATTGATCTAAATTCCGACTACCTAATGCTTTTTGGATTGCTGGGACAGTGAGCTTTGTTGAGGCAGCTATTTTTAACTTGTCACACAGCCATACTTTTGCCGATATTTTCGTTGGAGTTTTCTGCGATTTCCCTCCCTGCACAGGTTCAGGCTTAGGCCAGTCAAGTGCAATTAACTCATCTATCCATATTTTTAATGGATGATCGGCCAGACAATAACTGATGGTGCGCGTCTCTTTTCCAAACTTATTGCGATTTTGGTAGGGCTCATCTTTATTTGTAATTTGCGTGCTAGTTGGTGCAAATGGCCCAACATTCATAGTGAAATGATCGTTGCTTTCAAAGTTTTTCAGCTTTTTCGGATTAATATTGGTGGTGGCTACCACATTAGGTAAACCAAATAACTCACCTTTCTCAAAGCTGCCAAAAGCAAACCAAGTAGCGTAAAAAATATGAGCAACCCTATCAAGTGCAGTTTTAATGTGCTTCATGCCGTTAGGTATTATTTCGCTACTGGCAACTTGGCTATAGACCTTGTTAAACACCTTATAGACTAACCAGGGTGAGAGCTCGATTTGACTGACGCCATGTGTCTCACGCCATTTTTTTATATCAGCCTGCAACTGGATAATGAGTGCGTTTTGTGGTTCATCTTCCGTATTATCTTCGTCAGCTTTTTCCTGCTCTTCTGCTGCGTTTTTAGTTTCATCATCAAACAGCAGGGTTTTGGTAGGAGCTAAAGCTGCTGTCGAAAAGAAGGGCGCCCGATTCAAAATGCCATACACATCTTCAACGGAAACAGGTCCTGCAATACTGGCAATCATCAGTTCAAAAATACGGCCGATATTCAGCAGCATGCTCTGCTTGGCATTGGTATAAAAATTATGTTGTGCCAGCAGGCTAATTAAGATTGTTGCTTTGTGCTTCCTGTCGTCGAGGCCATCCAATGTAAGCGAAGAAATGTCTTTTTCATAATTCCAGCTTTTTGATGAATTAATCCCAACCTCGGCCACAGGATAAGGCAAAATAGTTTGCTGTGATTTCAGACCTGCCAGCCATTCTTCAGGCAAACGCTCATGCAACGCACTCGCCCAAGCTACCAGATCGTCAGGTTTGTCGAACAAGCCAAGGCTGCCTACATTGTGTTCTAGAGGTTGGAATAATGGCGTATCAAAAATACTGCCCGGATCAGACGGTGTACGATGTTGCCAATGTTGCTTAGCGAGCAGCACCAGATAAATTGCTCCGGCCTTAGGTTCGAAACGGAAATATTCTGCGAGTTTTTTGGATAGATCTTGTTGCTCTGCCCCTCCTTGCTCCACCTTGGTATATGAATAGTCAACAGGTGGAAGTGTTTTCATTTTATCGGCAAAGAGTTTGTACGCGTCGGCATAATCCCGTTTTGTCTTGTTATCGCTTAGTTCCAGATGCTTCTTCTGAAACTCATACACAGCCTCCAATGGCACTGTTGGCATTTGCCAGACTCGGCGCACTTGCAGCTCACTGTTTGCAGTACGAATGGCATTGGGCAATGCAGGAATAAAGTCGCTGCAATGATTAACCAGCTGGGTCAAGGCACGAATGGACGGTATGGGCAAGGGTAGACGACTATTTTCTTGACCGTTTACTGGGCCTGTTAAATAGATTTCCAGCCAGGAAATAAAATTAGCCAAAGGCATTGCATCGCTGGTGTTACCAAGCATCACGCCTTTGCCATCGGCTTCTTTTCTATCATAGCTCCACTGCCAATAGCAGCTGACTTCTGGCATGCTTTGGCGGCGAGGGAAGGGCAACACTTTACGCTGATATTCTTCTGCTAGCTTCAGCGCTGTGCCATATGCAGCAATTGATTTATGCCTAGAATCCTTCGTCAGACGACCATGAAAGTCGCGCCACGTTACTTCGTGGTACAAGGCGCGGTCACCACTAACGATTGGCAATACATAAGGCGTAGTTAAATAACGGCGGATGATTTCAAGGTTTTCAAAAGCCATATTGAGTGAGGTATCGACATCGTCAATCGGCAGAATGAGCAGTTTTTTATCAAGCAGCCTAACAGCTTCTAAGAAAAACTCATGCACGCTGTCTGCTAACTGTTTGTTGTTATACATGGCGCGCACTTTATCCATGCCGTGGCGTTCTTTTTGGGTGTCAACGGCTTCCAGCGAGTGTGCGAGCTGATCAAGCGCTTGATTCAATTTTCGCGATTTTTCTGGGTTGTTACATTGTGCTTGTTTGATGTCATCATCATGAAGCACTGCTGCCACTATGATATGCAGAAACAATGACTCGCCATCTTCCAGCAGGGTGGGGTCGATTGGCTTCAAAATGTGTACATCGTTCAACAAATCTGCATGTTCAAGCTTAAGATAATCTTTGAGGTTGACCAGCACGGCAGTTTTGCCTGTGCCGCGGTCACCATCTATAGAGATCGCATTATGTTCTCGCAGAGCATCTAGCGATTGACCATTAGACTTAGCTTCATTTGCCCGATTTCGTGCTTGCCGGATAAGTTCTGCCAGCGGTTTATATATTTCGTCACGCGGAAGTATGGTGTTGGTATCATGCAGTACGGCTGTTTCACTGGCATTGAGGGGAATGTATTTTCTTTTTTCTTGCGAATCCATTTGCGATACCCAGTAATAGCCTTTCGGCAAGTCATTAGTTTTATATATATTACAATACATTGTAAGTGACTGGGTAGTAATGCTTATTTTTACGACATGACCAAAAGATGTCGATATCAGGCAATGGTAGGTAAAGCTGGCCGTAATCAAATTGAATTAAACAATTTACCTATGTCAGAAAGCCTTTGCTGAAATAATAGTGCCCACCCAGTGTGAGGCTTCTTGTTAGCATAAAGACACTCATCGCGGCCCAGAGGGCATGGTTGCCTTGCTCTGGTAGTAATAGCTGTTGCAGTAAATACCATGTTGGGAAAAACGCGCCAAAGGTGGCGAGTATCATGCTATTGCGCATCACTTTTCCTTTAGCGGCACCTATGTAAACACCATCGAATAAATACGAGCTAAAGGACCATAAAGGCAAGAATATTAGCCAGATAAGATAGGTTTGCGCAGTGGCTCTGACCTCATTAATGCTGGTCAATAACGCGATAATATTACTGCCAAAAAGACTAAATACAGCGCAGAATCCTAGTGCCGTTATGGCCGACCAGCACCAAGCTAAGATCACAGCTTCCCTTAATTGTTCTGCCTGTTTTTGCCCATAAGCTCGACCGACTTCTGCCTCGGCATAATAGGCAATGCCATCGAGTGCATAGGAGATTAACAGCAGTAAATTCAATAACACGGCATTGGCCGCAACGGTATTATCACCTAGACCTGCACCATGGAATGTCATAAAGGCAAAAGCTGCCTGCAAGCAGAGGCTACGGACAAAAATATCTGTGTTGAGCCTCAGTAATTTGCCATAACCCGTTAAGGTGACATGGGGGAATAGCTGAGATAAGTGAAACTCGGGTGCGCGCTTGAGTTGTTGTAACACCATAGTGAGTGCGACTGTGAAAGCGGTGATATCGGCAAATACTGAGGCAAGGGCAGCGCCTTTAACTCCCCAGCCCAAGCCGAGGACAAACACCACATCGAGAATAATATTGGCAAGGTTGGCTAAAATCAGCTGCCACATGGCGGCTTTAGGTTGTTGTCGCCCTAAGAGCCAACCTAACATCACTAAATTGAGCAGGGCGAAGGGCGTTGACCAAATCCGTACCTGAAAATACTCGCGGCAATAACGTTCGACCTCGCTACTCGCTTCGGATAATCCTAACGCTAAATTCAATATCGGGACTTGCAGTGCGATAACGCCTGCGCCCAATAACATCGCTAGCATAGCGCCTTGGACTAAGAGTTTGTGCTGGGCGTGAAGATCGTCAGCACCAAAGGCTTGCGCGACTAAACCTGTCGTCGCCATACGCAAAAATCCCAATAACCAAATGATTAATGTGATAATCGTTGACCCGACAGCGACTCCCCCTAAATAATAGGCCTCACTCAGATGACCTATAACAGCCGTATCGACTAAGCCCAACAGCGGGATAGTGATATTGGAGAGTATCATCGGCAGGGCGAGCGCTAGTAACTGGCGATTTTTCGCGCCGTTGAGCATGAGGTCGAGCCAAGTTGATTTAGCAGTATTCATTAATTTCAGAGGTGTTCACATTATGGTTAAACGTGTGCTGTTGGCACTCATAGGGCTAATGACGTTTTCTGCCCATGCCGTGGTCATTCTGCAATATCACCATGTGTCAGAAACCACTCCGGCGGCAACCAGCGTTACGCCCGCGCAATTTCGTGAGCAAATGCAGTTTCTCGTCGATGACGGCTTTAAGGTGATCCCGCTTTCTAAAGTGGTTGAAGCGATCAAGCAAAAACAAGATTTACCCGCTAAAACAATCGCTATTACCTTCGATGATGGTTATCGCAGTATAGCGACTACGGCGCATCCTATCCTAAAGGAATTTGGATTCCCCTACACCTTGTTTGTGGCAATTGAGCCGATTAAACAAAAGTTTACCGAGATGATGACTTGGGATGAACTCATCACATTATCCAAGGAAGGCGCCGATATTGCTAACCACAGTTGGGCGCACGAACATTTGATCCGCGCCTTAGAAAACGAATCACAGGCGCAGTGGTTAGCGCGGATAAAAGCCAATATCTTAGATACAGAAAAAGCGATTGCAGATGCCACAGGGCACAATTTTAAAATGTTGGCGTATCCCTACGGTGAGTACAATCAAGCGTTGCAGGATATGTTAACTGAGAACGGCTTTGTCGCTTTTGGGCAACAGTCCGGTGCCGCGGGGCCCTATTCGCCATTAACGGCACTGCCGCGTTTCCCCGTTGCTGGACAATATGCTGACCTAAAAAGCCTTAAGGCAAAGTTATACAGCTTAAATATGCCTGTGATTGCACAAACCCCAAGTGATCCTGAGTTAAAGGGTGGTCATTGGCGTCCAGAGCTTAAAGTGACCCTCGATATGAGTGATATATCTGCTAAGCAAGTGATGTGTTATATCCAAGGTCAAGGCTCAAAACAGCCGACTTGGCTCAATGAAAACGAGTTTAGTGTTCAAGCGGATTTAGCCTTGCCTGCGGGGCGCTCGCGTTATAACTGCACAGCGCCGAGTAAGGCGCGCAATGGCTACTATTGGTTTTCTCAGCCTTGGGTAAGACCAAAGGACGATGGCTCTTGGATTAAAGAGTGATCAACGGCTAGGTTTGTATTGCGCCACTATTTTTTCAAAATCGCTAATTAATTTATCATTTAATACCTGCGGCGGTTTGCCTAACGCTGCCGTAGGTTTAAATACCGCAACTCGCGTTCCCTGCGGCGACACCAACACATAACCCGCACTATGGTCGACTTGGTAATTTTCTCCTTCACCCACCATGGCATAAGTGAGTCCTAAGCTGCGGGTGAGGGGAAATATTTGCGTTTGTTCACCCGTTACAGCTTTAAACTCTGGATTGAAAAAATTTACATAGGTCAGGAGTTTATCCGGTGTGTCCCGTTTAGGGTCGACGGATAGAAACACCACCTGCAATGGCGCAATTTTGTTTAGATCGGGATAAGCCGCCGCGAGTTTATTTAAGGTCGTCGGGCAAACATCGGGGCAAAAGGTAAAACCGATAAAGAATAAGCTCCATTTCCCCTGCAAGCTGGCGTTGGTAAAAGCCTGCTGATGTTGATCGACCAATTCAAAGGGCGCTAATTCATAGGCTTGCGGAAACAAAAAACCACTCTCTAGCTCGATAGGTTTCGGGGGATTAAATTTCACCGCAAATAGGCCGCCAAGACCGAACAATAAAATGGCGATGATTAAAATTCTTTTCTGCATTATTAGCTCCATAACGACAGGTTAGCGCGACAAACGAGTTGCATACACTAGTTCCACAAATAGTGGTCGAGCAGTAATGCCATGAATAACAACATCAAATGATAGATAGAGAAGCGGAACACTTGCATCGCCAAGCCATCATGATCCCGATATTTAAGTTGCCATGCTTTATAGATAAATCCGCTACTGAGTAAACTAGAGCAGACGAAATACACGGGCCCACACATGCCGACCAGCACAGGTAATAGGCAAGCAATCGCCAGCAATACTGTGTAAAGCAGAATACAGGTTTTAGTAAACTCGACACCGTGGGTAACCGGCAGCATAGGAATATCCACTTTGGCATATTCGGCGCGTCTGTGAATGGCCAGAGCCCAAAAATGTGGCGGCGTCCACGTAAAAATGATGATCACTAACAGCAACGCATGACCATGAAATTCGTTCGTCACTGCCGTCCATCCCAGCAAGGGAGGCATGGCTCCCGCAAGGCCGCCGATCACAATATTTTGTGATGTCGCGCGTTTCAAATAGGCAGTATAAACCAAGGCATAACCAATCAAGCTGGCAAAGGTCAGCCAAGCCGTGAGTGGATTCACCAAGGAATATAAGACGATAAAGCCAAGGCTACCTAAGCTGGCAGCGAAAATTAACGCGCGCGTAGCCGAAATGCGTCCCTTAGGCAGCGGGCGATTGTAGGTGCGCGCCATTAAGCCATCAATACGGCGATCGATCAGATGATTCAACGTCGCCGCTGAACCCGCCATCATGGCAATGCCCAGCATACCAGCGAGTAAAGGTTGAACGGGCACCGCATGGGGCACGGCCAGACACATGCCGACTAAGACAGTGAGCAGCATCAGTGCGACCACTTTAGGTTTGGTCATTTCAAAATAGGCGCGCCATGTCACGCTGAAAGTGGGTAGGCTACTGGTGATTGAGAGTGGTTTTGCCATCTTGGATCCCTCGCTTATGCTTTGCGCCATAAAAAATAGTTGATTGCGACTAAGGTCAGCAGCAGTAATGCCGCCCCGCCGTTGTGAGACACGGCAATGCCGAGTGGTAAATGCATCACTACGTTAGAAATACCTAAGCTCACTTGCAGGATCACTAACCCTACCAATAAGAGGCTTAAGGCCCTCATCCCAGCTGCGCCAACAAATAATCGATAGGCGAGCACGAGTAATAAACTCGCGGTAACGATAGCGCCAATTCGGTGGGCGATGTGGATAGTCATACGGGCTGGGTAATCGAGCACTCCAAATTCGAAACTGTGGTGTTGGCCTTGGAATGGCGAAAAAGCTTCCGCTATTGCCAAGTTATCCACCCAGTTACCTTCGCAAATGGGTAAAGCGGTGCAGGCGAGCGCCGCATAGTTAGATGATGTCCAAGCGCCCAGCATAATCTGACCTACAAGAACGAATAGGCTCACCAGTGCCAGCGGTGCCAGATTGCGGGCATGGGTTTCGCTATTAAAGATCCGCTGTGGTCGGGTTCGCAGATAGAGGAGTAACAGCAGTGAAATCAGGCTGAAGCCACCAATAAGATGAGACATCACCACTATGGGCATGAGTTTCATGGTCACTGTCCACATGCCGAGTACCGCTTGAAAGAGGATCAATAACACTATGATGAGCGGTAATTTTTTGGGTGCTTCTGGCGTTTTCAGGCACAAAACTAAGATGAATAACACTAGTAAGCCAAGTCCGCCGGCGATATATCTGTGGATCATCTCCAGCCAGGCTTTCTCTGGATGGATATCGTGATCGGGAAAGATGGTTTGGGCATGGGCGATTTCATGGTCTTGGGTAGGCACCTTGATATGGCCGTAGCAACCCGGCCAATCGGGGCAGCCTAGACCTGCATCCGATAGGCGAGTGTAAGCACCCATTAAAATCACTAATAGGGTAAAGACTAAGGTTAAGCGTAGAACCCAAGTTAGCTGCATCAATCTACCCTCGACAGTTTTAACAACTTACGCAGATCCGCAATCAAGGCCTTGCCTTGAGCTAAATGCGCTTCTCTACCCTGCACTTGGGGATAGCGCAGCACTAAGCTGCCTAAGGGATCGACTATGATCAACTGCTGTTCATCTAGCCAGTGGCTTAAGCCAGCATTGGCGGGACGTGTGTTGAAGTTAAAGGCGCTTAAAGCATTAAGATCGCTGTCGGGATGAGTGAGAATGAGTGGTTCGACTCGCGCCTGATCTGGCCCTAGCGCAGTGTGGCTTTGGCGTAAAATATACAGACGTTCGCGACAAGCATCATCGCATTGGGCGGGCAGTAAATACAGCAGTTGCCATTCTTTGGGATTGGGATTTTCAACCCCAAGGCTGGCATAACTGGTCTCAGGATTGATCAGCTCGCCATGATTAGTGGCGCCGCCGTGGTATAAATTCAGGCTCAGCACTAGCTTGGCTATCACCACGGGCGCGATAAACGCCAGCAACAACAAGCCCAATGCTTTGTGTTTAGATTTATTCTGGGAGTTCATGCTTGCTCCTCTCATTCAAATTATCCCTAATTTATTGTTTTATATTTATTTAGTTTTTATTTGTGTCTTGCTAAGTATGGTACGAATTTCCCTACTCGCTCCTTGAGTTTGCGATTGTTTCGGCACTCTGGCGTTTTACATATTTAACCCCTTGCCACAACATGAGCCCAGCAAACACGGCTGCCATCGAAAACCACTGCAGCGCATAACCCCAATGTTTTTGCGCCGGCAGTGGGAAGGGTTGCCAAGGATGCGGCAAGGCGAGGGCGGGTAGCGTATCCGGTTGTAGCACTGCATCTAGCAAAGGGTGGCCTAACATCTGCGCCATTTCCGGTATATTCAAATTCTGAAAGCGAACACTTGTCCCCGTTTCTGCCATTAAAGCTTGGCTCAAGGGATTGATTTGCTTTTGATAAAGCCTGCCTTCGATATTTAATGCCCCGCTTAGGGGAGTGATGTGGGGCAACTCATCCCGATGGGAGCCTGCGGCAACAAAGCCTAACTCGACCAGCAACCAAGGTTTTTCAACTTCTACTTGCAATGGTTGGAAGGCTAAATAGCCCACTTGACCTTGATAGATTTGATTATCCAGTAGCCAGATTTGTGAGCTTGCGGGAGTGGCGCGTACTTGCAGTCGATAACCCGTTACGCCTTCTTTGCTGACCTTGAGCTGGAGCTGCTCAAAACTTAATGGCAGCAAAGCTTGCCTTGCTTCCATTTGGGCTAAAAGCGTCGTTTTATCTTCACCACGGGCTAACTGCCATAAACCCAACTTGACCAATATAGTTAATACAGCCACAGTCAATATCAGTAGAAAAACCGTTAATTTATTCAGCAGAACATGAGGATATTGTATGAATAGCCTGTTCATTTTTAAGTTGGTCTTAGTTCTGCTGTTGCTATTCATCATTTTTAATCTAGGTCGCGCCTTGTTTATTATGGGGAAAGGTGATGAAAAAGTGTCTATGAGCCGTTATCTTGGGCGGCGAGTGATTTTCTCCGTGCTCGTTATCCTGTTATTGCTGGTGGCCTTAGGGACTGGGTTAATTAGCCCCAATCCCACGCCTTACTAAAGCACTAGAGAACGTAAACGAAAATAAACAGACACAGCCAGACCACATCCACAAAGTGCCAATACCAACTCCCCGCTTGGAACGCAAAATGTTTATCTGCGCTAAAGTGCCCCTTCAACACTCTGAAAAACAACACGAATAAAAAGAGAGTCCCCAGAGTGACATGCATGCCGTGAAAGCCAGTTAACAGGAAGAAGGTGTTGCCATAAATCCCAGAGGTCAGAGTGAGTCCCATTTCCCGGTAGGCATGCATATATTCTTCTGCCTGTAAGGCAAGGAAACCCATACCCAAGAGTATGGTGATACCGAGCCAGAGAGTAATGGCAGAACGTTTACCTTTTTCTAGGCTGACATGGGCGAAATGTAAGGTAACTGAGGAGGTTAGCAGTACGATAGTGTTGATTAATGGCAGTCCAGTCCATGGCATAGCTTGGGTTTTAGTGCCATCTGGCGTAGTTATGAGCGGCCAAATAGCTTCAAACTGAGGCCAGAGTACTTCGTGGGTCATGGCATTATTCGATGCGCCACCGAGCCAAGGCACTGCGAACATGCGGGCATAAAATAGTGCCCCGAAAAAAGCCCCGAAAAACATGACTTCCGAAAAAATAAACCAGCTCATACCTTGGCGAAACGATCGATCCATTTGGCTAGAATAGAGCCCTGCCATCGACTCTTGGATCACGGTTCTAAACCAACCCACCAGCATGAATAGGATCACCGCTATCCCAACCAGCAGCACATAACCGCCACCGGATGCACCTGATTTCAACTGTTGCACGAAAAGGCCTGCACCAGAGGCGATTAAGAACAAGCCAATGGCACCTACAATAGGCCAGACACTTTGGGATGGAACGTAGTAAGACTGATGTTTCGTTGTCATTTTGCAGCTCCTTGCTCTATGGCAGACGCTAACTGCTTGTCGGTAATGTCGTAGAGAGTGTAAGAGAGGGTCAGAGTATGGATAGACTCAGGTAACTGAGGATCCACATAGAAAATGAGCGGCAGCTCAGCGCTAGTGTCCGCCGCTAAGGGTTGTTGATTAAAGCAAAAGCATTCTGTTTTATTAAAATAAGCGGCACCTTGGCCGGGCGAAACTGAAGGTATCGCTTGGCCAATAGTTGCTTTAGCGGACATATTGCGCGCCAAAAATGCCGTATGGATTAGCTCGCCAGGGTGAACTTCGAGCCGTTTGGTTTGTGGCGCAAATGTCCATGGCATGCCTGTTTGTACCTGAGAAATAAATTCCACAGTCACTATTCGGCTTGTATCTACTGTGATTGCTTGATAACTACTCGCGGTATTGGAGGGTTTTCCATTGATACCGAGTTGCTCGCACAACACATCGTAGAGCGGCACCAGCGCGAATCCAAAGCCAAACATGCCAATACAGCCTATAACTAATATGCTGATAAGTTTACGATTTGACTTAGATTTATCTTGCTGGTGTTGGGTTGCCATTTCATTTCACCTCAGGTGGTGTCGTGAAGGAGTGGTAAGGCGCAGGGCTTGGCAATGTCCACTCTAAACCCTCGGAACCTTCCCAAGGTTTAGCGGGAGCTTTTTCGCCGCCACGGATGCACTTAATTACTAATACTAAGAAAATCAATTGCGATAAGCCGAAGGCGAACCCACCAATCGAGACGATTTGATTAACATCGGCAAATTGAATCGAGTAGTCAGGAATACGCCTTGGCATTCCTGCCAGCCCAAGGAAATGCATCGGGAAAAATAGCACATTGACTGAAATCACCGAGCACCAGAAATGCCATTGTCCCAGTCGTTCGTTGTACATGTGTCCCGTCCACTTAGGTAGCCAGTAATAGGCCGCAGCCATGATGGAGAAAATCGCACCAGTCACGAGCACATAATGGAAATGTGCCACAACAAAATAAGTATCGTGGTACTGGAAGTCGGCGGGTGTAATGGCGAGCATTAATCCCGAAAAACCGCCAATAGTGAAGAGTATGATAAAGGCTACAGCAAACAGCATGGGCGTTTCGAAACTGAGTGAGCCGCGCCACATAGTGGCAACCCAGTTAAACACTTTCACCCCAGTTGGCACTGCAATCAACATAGTGCAATACATGAAAAACAGCTCGGCAAACACTGGCATACCTGTGGTGAACATATGGTGCGCCCACACGAGGAACGACAGAATTGCAATACTAGCGGTAGCATAAACCATGGATGCATAGCCAAATAAGGGTTTACGACTGAAGGCGGGCACTATGGCAGAGATGATGCCAAAGGACGGCAAGATCATGATGTAAACTTCAGGGTGGCCGAAGAACCAGAAAATATGCTGGAACATCACAGGATCGCCGCCGCCAGCCGCATCGAAGAAACTCGTGCCGAAAAACTTATCGGTCAGCACCATAGTCACTGCGCCCGCGAGTACGGGCATAACCGCGATCAGTAGGAATGCCGTGATAAGCCAAGTCCACACAAATAATGGTAACTTCATCCATGTCATGCCTGGCGCGCGTAAATTCACTATGGTCACAATCACGTTGATTGCGCCCATGATCGAACTTATCCCCATGATGTGAATAGAAAATACAAAGAGCGCCGTGCTATCTGGACTATAAGTGGTAGACAGTGGCGCGTAGAAGGTCCAACCAAAGTTAGGTCCGCCACCTTCCATAAATAGCGAACTGAGAAGGATAGTGAAGGCGAAGGGGAGTATCCAAAAACTCCAGTTATTCATCCGTGGCAGCGCCATATCAGGCGCCCCTATCATCATAGGGATCAGCCAGTTAGCTAGCCCTGTAAAGGCCGGCATTACCGCGCCGAATACCATGATCAACCCATGAACAGTTGTCATTTGGTTGAAAAAGTTGGGCTCGACCAATTGTAATCCAGGTTGAAAGAGTTCAGCGCGGATCACCATGGCCATAGCGCCACCGGTTAAGAACATAATGAAGCTGAACCATAAATACAAAGTACCTATGTCTTTATGGTTGGTGGTTAGCAGCCAGCGCATAATGCCCTTTGGCGCACCATGATGATGGTCATCATGGGCTGCGGTTTGATCTTGAGTCGTAGTGCTCATCATTATCCCCTACTGTCCATGACTTGCGATATCAGCAGGTTGCACTGTATCGCCGGTATTGTTACCCCAAGCATTGCGTTCATAGGTAATGACTGCTGCAAGTTGCTGTGGGCTAAGCTGTTTGCCAAATGCCTGCATAGCCGTGCCCGTTTTGCCGTGCATCACAATATCGATGTGATTGGCGACTGGTCCAATGGCGATAGCACTACCCACTAGCGCGGGGAAGGCGGGTGGTATTCCTGCACCTGTCACTTGATGGCAGGCAGCACAGAAGGTCGCGTAGACAGTTTCACCTTCGGCCATGAGGGCGTCATGGCTGAGTGTGGGGAGGCTTGCGGGATCGACTGCAGCTGAGACGTCTGTTGCAGGTGCGGGTGTTGGGGTTGTACTGCTTGGTACCGCGGCGGATGTTTGTGCAGAACTGCCGTTCATGTACTCGTTGACGTCTTTGGCTTGCACTGCATCGCCAGTATTATTGCCCCAAGCATTACGCTCGTAGGTAGTCACTGCCGCGATTTCTTGTGCAGTCAATTGCTTACTAAACGCTTGCATGGCTGTACCCGTTTTACCGTTGAGCACAATTTCAAGGTGAGCGCTGAGTGGTCCTGTTGCAATCGGGCTACCTTTAAGGTGCGGAAATACGCCTTGCAACCCTTCGCCATTGGGCTGGTGGCAGGCTGCGCAGTGCCCGAGGTAAACTTGTTCGCCTAGAGTCATCAACTCTTCTTTACTTAGGATTTGTGATAAAGCGGCTTGAGCGGCTTCAGCCGCAGCACCTGCGGCTTGTTTCTGCTCTGTTACCCAAGCCTCAAACTCGGCTTCGGGTAACGCTTGTACTACGATAGGCATAAAACCATGGTCTTTACCGCAGAGCTCGGCGCATTGACCACGGTAAATGCCGGGTTTGTCGATGCGAGTCCAAGCTTCATTGATAAATCCTGGATTGGCATCTTTCTTAATGGCAAAGGCGGGTACCCACCAAGAATGGATGACATCCTCTGAAGTCATCAGAAAGCGGATTTTGCGGTTTATCGGTAGAACGAGCGGTTTATCGACTTCCAATAGATAGTTTTCACCCTTGGTTTCGGTGCCTTCGATTTGTGCTCTGGGTGTTGTCAGTATGCTATAAAAATCAATATCTTGATCGAAATAGCTGTAATGCCATTTCCATTGGGACCCCGTAACTTTTACGGTGAGATCGGCGTTGCTGGGATCTTCCATTGCGATTAAAGTTTTTGTCGCTGGAATCGCCATTAAGATCAAAATGATAAATGGCAGAATCGTCCAAGCGATTTCAACTTTAGTGCTTTCGTGAAAGTGGGACGCGACAGCGCCTTTGGATTTTCTGTGGTTGATCATGGCGTAAATCATGACGCCAAAGACCACTAGGCCTATTGCGCAGCAGATATACAAGATGGTCATGTGCAAGTGATAAACCTTGCCACTGATCTCGGTCACGCCAGGGGTCATGTTGAACCGCATGTCCGCGGCGGTCAACGGTGGTGCGAAAAGCACCACGAGTAAACAATACAACAATTGCTTCACAAGACTTCTCCTCTGCCAATTGCGAATAGCAACTACAAAGAAGAGCAACACAGTAAGTCTCAACTCTATGCAAACTCTTCAGTTCCCAAAAAAGCTTTTTTGACTTCAACGTGCGTTGGCGGCTGTTACTTTTAATCAAGTATTGTTACTGCTGGTAATTAGCCACGCTGGCACATACTGCTGAAATAAATCTGTTCTCTATTTTTAGTGGCGCTTCGAGTTCGATAAATACTCGATTCATTGACCACGGTGGGTGATATATCATCACCAACTTAACCAACCATACTTGCTGTTTAAATATTGATCAAGATCACTTATTTATCTAATTATCTGAAAAATTGCCAAAAAAAAGCCTCACATTCATAGGTGAGGCGGCTTTCAAGGTAAAAAATTAAATGAATATTTAGTGTACAGCGCTAAAAAAAGATTGCTGACCGAAGAGATTGCCTTGCTCAATACGTACGTCTGCATGTAAGTGACTGTTTACGTCTTCAAGCACTATGCCCATAGCTCTGGCACTTTTAGCCACGATTTGTAGGCGTCGATTATCCCGCGCATCCAATGATTGAGTCCAAGTAATGACTGCACTGGACGTACCACTTGTCAGGGCTTTTTCCATCGCCCACAGGGTTTCGACTTCATCTTTAGCATGTACCAGCAAAACTCTATCCATACGCACACCTGCGCTGGCGAGCATTTGCTTGTAGCCAATACTTGGAGGGTTGATGAGCACTAACCAACGGCCCTGTTGGCTTAACTGAGCGAGTTGTGCACTCAGATGAATTAATTCGTGGCGACCTTGAGTCTTGGTTGGCATACAGGCGATAGGCGCATGGTGCCAGTCATAGTCGGCATCACGGACTTCATCGAGCCACAAGCCCGGATGGCGGGGGGCATTGCCAAGTAGTTTATTCATAGCCAATCTCCATTACGGATCACACCGACGGCGAGTCCTTCAATTGTTAAACTTTGGAAGCCTAAATCCACTTTAATCGGGGAGTAATCTTCATTTTCGGCATGTAGATAGACTACATTACCTTTTTTTTCGAAACGTTTAACAGTGACATCGTCATCGACTCTAGCGACAACCACTTGACCATTTCTAGCTTGTTCTACTTTATGAACTGCCAGCAAATCACCTTCGAGAATGCCGATATTTTTCATGCTGTCGCCTTTTACTCGCAGTAAAAAATCGGCGGCGGGATGGAACATGCTTGGGTCGACTTGGTAGTACTGTTCAACATGTTCTTGGGCGAGGATAGGTTCACCCGCGGCCACTTGGCCGATGAGCGGTAAACCTGTTTCAGTCAAATCTTCGATTTCCGCAGGCAGACGAATGCCCCGAGATGTGCCTGGCATGATCTCAATGCAGCCCTTTTTCGCCAACGCTTTAAGGTGTTCTTCAGCCGCATTGGCGCTCTTAAAACCTAAACGGGTTGCGATTTCTGCCCGAGTGGGTGGCATGCCAGTATCGGCAATATTTCGTTTAATTAGCTCTAAAATTTCAGCTTGGCGTGGCGTCAAAGGTCTCATGGTGTTTCCTGTTTTTCTATACAGTTACTGTTAGTATATACAGTATTATTTGCAGCGCAAGTATTAACCACTTTTTAGCTATGTTGGAGAGAATTAGCGAATATTGCCCATAGTCTGGTATTCTATCGGGCTAGTAAACGCACTTAATTGCATAAGAATAATGCCTAAACACGACTCTCTTTGGTTGAAATCATTACGTTGGATCCAAAAACACTTAGTGCACACTATTGTGGTGCCTCAGGATCCCTTTGCCGATCTGAATCTGGATGCTTCCAGACCCCTTGTTTATGTGATGAAAACAGAATCCCTCAGTGACATAGCTGCTTTGAGCGAAATAACGGCTAAGTTAGGTTTACCAAGCCCTTATGAGCCTCTAGTGGCTAATGGTGTGACTGCGCCTCGGGTTGTCTGTCTTCAAGGACGTAAGCCACTGTTTGGCGAGCGTGCTGGTAATGAGCCTTTCCTCGAATGCTTTATGCGTTTGTTAGCCGTGCATAAGGAACGTCCTGAATTGGATATTCAACTGGTGCCCGTGAGTTTGTATTGGGGTCGCACGCCAGGGAAAGAAGACGACACTATGAAGGCGGCCGTATTTGAGCGGGAAAACCCGACTTGGCTGCGCAAGTGCTTGATGATTTTGTTCTTAGGTCGACATAACTTCGTGCAGTTTTCGAATGCCGTATCCCTGCGTTACATGGCAGACGAACATGGTACCGACATGGGGATTGCCCATAAGTTAGCACGGGTTGCACGCGTGCATTTCCGTCGTCAACGTAAGGTAATGACAGGGCCTGTGCTGCCAAACCGCCAAGCATTATTTCATTCGCTGCTCAAATCTGAGTCGTTGCGTAAAGCGATTCAAGAAGAAGCGGCCAACAAAAAGATTTCTGAGACCCAAGCGCGCGAGACGGCCATTGAGTATCTCGATGAAATTGCTGCCGATTACTCAGATAGTTTAGTGCGTATTGCTGAGCGTTTCTTAACTTGGCTGTGGAACAAGCTTTACAGCGGGATCAACATTAAAGGCGCCGAGCAAGTTCGGCAGTTGCACCATGATGGCCACGAGATTGTTTATGTGCCTTGCCATCGCAGCCACATGGATTACCTGCTGTTATCGTATATTTTGTATTATCAAGGCATGGTTCCGCCGCACATTGCTGCCGGCATTAACCTCAATTTCTGGCCCGCGGGACCTATGTTCCGTCGCGGTGGTGCCTTCTTCATCCGCCGTAGTTTTAATGGTAACAAGCTGTACACCGCAGTATTTCGTGAGTATTTAGATCAGCTGTTTGCTAAAGGTTATTCAGTGGAATACTTCTCCGAAGGTGGCCGTTCACGTACTGGCCGTCTGTTGGCGCCGAAAACTGGCATGATCGCCATGACGATGAACAGCGTACTGCGCGGTATTGAACGTCCTGTCACACTTGTGCCTGTGTATTTAGGCTATGACCATGTGATGGAAGTGGCGACTTACCATAAAGAGTTAAGCGGTAAGAAAAAGAAAAAAGAATCTGTGTGGCAGGTGTTCGGTGCCATTCGCAAATTAGGTAATTTTGGCCAAGGTTATGTGAATTTTGGCGAGCCTATTACCCTGCAAAATTTCTTAAATGAGCGTGCGCCAAACTGGCGTGCTGAGTTGGCCGATGATCCCGAGCAGAAACCAAGTTGGTTAACGCCAGCGGTAAACGTGCTGGCTAATCGGGTGATGACGCGTATCAATGATGCCGCAGCCGCGAGTTCGGTGACTTTGACCAGCTTAGTTTTGCTGGCGACAGATCAAAACGCCTTAGAACGTAGTCTGCTGGAGCGTCAGCTTGATTTGTATCTGACCCTACTCAAAAAAGTGCCTTACACTTCTTATACATCTGTTGCCGAAGGTGATGGTAAGCATTTAGTGCAGCAAGGTTTAGAGCTGAACAAGTTTGTTGTTAGTGCCGATCCTTTAGGGGAAATAGTGTCTATTGAAGCGAGTCAGGCTGTGTCTATGACTTACTATCGTAACAATATCATTCACTTATTTATCGTGCCGTCATTAATTGCGAGTTGTTTAACCCACAATGAACAGATCCCGCGCCAGCAAGTCGTTTCAATCGTTGCCGATTTTTATCCACTGCTGAAAGCCGAACTCTTCATGGGAATTAAAGACTTACCAGCCTATGTTGAGCAAGTGTTGGATTTCCTGATTGGGCAAGGTTTAGTGGTTGAGACAGATACTTTAGCTGTCGTGCCTGAGCACTCAAGCCAATTATTATTGTTAGCCAGTTCAGTGAGCGAGACTCTGCAACGCTACGCTATTATTTTCAATCTGTTAGCGAACAGACCTAAGATGGAGCGCTCAGAACTTGAGTCTGAGAGCCATTTACTTGCCCAGCGTTTAGGGGCTTTACATGGCATTACCGCGCCTGAGTTCTACGATAAAAAACTCTACGGTACTTTGAGCGTGAAGCTCAAAGAATTGGGATATCTGGCGGATAGTGAAGATAAGTCCAATATCAATCGCATACGAGATCAGGCCAATAGCTTATTACGTCCGTCAGTGAGACAAACGATAGTGGCAAGTGTCACCGCGGAGCACACAGTTTAATGGCAAATCATATGAATGCGGCTAAGCATAAGCCCGCAGGTAAGTCCTTGCTTGGTGGTGCCATGATTATTGCTGGCACGACCGTAGGTGCTGGGATGTTTTCTCTGCCCGTAGTCGGTGCAGGTATGTGGTTTGGCTATTCGATTTTAATGTTATTGGGTATTTGGTTTTGCATGTTGATGTCGGGTTTATTGTTGCTCGAAACCAATTTACATTTCGAACCCGGTGCTAGCTTCGATACCTTAAGCAAGCAAACTCTTGGGCAGTTTTGGCGGATAGTGAACGGCGTTTCTATCGCTTTCGTGTTGTATATTTTGACCTATGCCTATATCAGCGGCGGTGGTTCGATTGTGAATCACAGCTTGCAGGGCATGGGAATTGAGTTACCGCAAAGTGTGGCTGGGCTGGTGTTTGCCATAGTATTGGCGAGCATAGTGTTGATCAGCACTAAGGCTGTGGATCGGATTACCACGATTATGCTCGGCGGTATGATCATTACCTTCTTCCTCGCGATCGGCAATTTATTGATCGAAATTGATGTGACTAAGTTGCTCGAACCCGATGGTAATAACAGCTTTTCACCTTATCTGTGGGCGGCGCTGCCCTTTGGTCTCGCCAGTTTTGGTTACCATGGTAACGTTCCCAGCTTAGTGAAGTATTACGGCAAAGATTCCTCCACCATTATCAAGGCGATTTTCGTCGGCACCTTTATCGCGCTGGTGATTTATGCCTGTTGGTTAGTGGCGACTATGGGCAATATTCCCCGCAGCCAGTTTATCGACATTATTGCCCAAGGCGGCAATATGGGTGTGTTGGTGGGCGCTTTGTCTGAGGTGATGGCGAGTAGCTGGTTAAACAGTATGTTGACCTTGTTTGCCAACTTGGCTGTGGCTTCATCTTTCTTAGGGGTGACCTTAGGTCTGTTCGATTATCTTGCCGATTTGTTTGGTTTTGATGATTCACGCTCTGGCCGAATGAAAACCGCGTTAGTGACCTTTGTGCCGCCAACGATTTTAGGATTACTGTTTCCCGATGGCTTCTTAGTAGCGATTGGCTTTGCGGCATTAGCGGCAACTGTGTGGGCGGTAATCGTCCCGGCGCTGATGGCCTATAAATCGCGGCAGTTGTTCCCCGATAGCACAGGTTTTAGAGTGATAGGCGGTACACCGCTGATTATTCTTGTGGTGTTATTTGGCATAGTCACAGGTGCATGTCATCTGCTCGCGATGGCAAATTTACTGCCGCAATATTCCTAATTTGTTGTGATGATTTAAGCCCTCCATGTGAGGGCTTTTTTGTCTTTAGCGGTTGAGTTTTGTCTTACAGATCTTTTTAACCTGAATACTGGACAGAAATACAAACTCAGGCTTAACTCGAATGATTGTTAAAACAAAGGAGCCGATAATGAAAATGACTCAGTACGCACAAGGACATGCATGTTGGGTTGAACTTGCAAGCCATGATTGGCAGGGAGCTACAGCATTTTACCAAGCGTTATTTGGTTGGAACTCGGTCGAAATGCCGATCCCCGAAGGTCACTTTTCGCTATTTAATTTAGCGGGAGATGACTTAGGCGCCATGTATCAAATCCCTGAGTTAGAAGCACATATTCCCAGCCACTGGCGTATCTACTTTGCCGTCGATGATATCGATGCCAGCATTGCAGCGATTCAAGCGGCGGGCGGCCAAGTGCACATGGGGCCGCATATTGTGGGTGATGCGGGCGTGATGGCGCAGGTGAGCGATCCTGAAGGCGCACGTTTTGCCTTATGGCAAGCGAAGAACCACATAGGTGCTCGCCGTCAGGGTGAACTCAATACCCTTTGCTGGGTTGAGCTGGCTTGCAAAGAGCCGCGTACTGAAGAAGCCTTTTACTGCAAAATCTTCCCTTGGACCAACATGCCAAGTGACATGCCTGACATTGAATACTCAGAATGGCAGCTTGATGGTCAATCCATCGGCGGTATGATGACGATAATGCCCGAATGGGGTGATATTTCTCCCCATTGGTTGCTCTATTTTGTGGTGGCGGATTGCGATGCGTTTGCTGAGAAGGCCCAAGTCTTAGGTGCACAAGTGTGCATTCCGCCTAGTGATATCCCTGATGTGGGACGATTTTCTGTCATTGCTGACGCCCAAGGCGCTACCTTTGCGGTGATCAAGCTTAATCAAATGTGACTGCCATATTAAGGACTGTCATTAAGGTTAAAAACGGCGACGCTAAATCGCCGTTTTTATTTGTCTAACTATTTGTTTAATTAACCTGAGATCGGTTTAACAAGCCATAACTGTAATAGCATTAAACTCTGCGTTAGTGAGGTTCAGTTGTGGCTTATTGTCTTTCAATTGATAGGCGATGAGTCCGGCAATCATATTTAGCATAAAACCATGCACGCTGCGGTGTCTAGAGTGTTCTATTTGAGAGATATTTTTTAACTGGTCGTTGATGGTTTCTATGATGAAACGTCTCGACAGCATCGCTCTATCCCACAACAACATTGCC
>NZ_JAKKSJ010000035.1:0-52049 GCF_025653365.1 Shewanella sp. SW32
AACCAGTTGCACTGGGTGCTGGATGTGAGTTTAGGTGAGGATGCGTGCCAGATATACCGTGGTAATGCAGCGACTAATCTTGCCACGATGCGACACTTTGGTTTGAATATGTTACGCGCTGAGAAGCGAAAAATGAGTATCAGAAGAAAGCAGCGTCAGGCATTGATGAATGAGGCTTATTTGGATGCGGTGCTTGAAGCCGGCATGAGTGTGGTTATTAAATGACCACTCGTAATCTCACCCTGGGTTGTCTTCCTCTTGGAAAACTTGAAAAGCCACATATATATGCCGAAATCAAATTCTCAATCGATAAGTGAGGATGCTCAAGCAACATTTTATAAGCATTAATACATTCATCATGACTATATTTGATTATCTGATTGACAGGATAACCACTTTGTTCAAGTGTTAGTATTTCTGCATTAGATAAACCGTCATTAGAATAGTGTGTAGTCCCAGACTCACAATCAAACTGGTCCCCATTATCTATTCTTTGCATATATCCATTTTCGTCTTTGATATAAGACTTTTTAAAATAGATTTTCTTTAATATTTTAAATAATCCCTTATCCATTTACAGCTCCCGTGATTGAATATTGAAGTACAATACAATTTATCGATGACCACGTTAAACGCCACCATAGCGCTCCAAATACTTCACCATTTTTTGACTCGTGGCGGTATAACTCCTCATATGAAATTCGCCATGCCAATGGGCCAGTTCAACAGGAAGATGACCTAAGTTATTGGCATGATTGACATCGGCTCCAGCTTCAAACAGTAACATGAGATTATCGAGTAATTGCAGTTGGCAGCAATGCAATAAAGCCGTCATATTTTGTGAGTCGATATATTCGACATCAACACCCTGTTTGACCAATTGTTTTACGGTAATGATATCGTGTTTTACCACTGCATCAATTAAGGCTTGCCCCATCAGCTTGTCGTTCACTCGTTTTAACCACTCCAACACTACGCTGTAATCGCGATAAAATCCAAATGGTTACCGTTATAAATACCTCACCAACCAACCCCATCGGTATCACATTGGTGCAATCATCTGCATTGGCTTGTAAGAATGTTCGGCAATTGCCGCTCTTTTAATGCTCATACCCGTTTAGTGCTAACTCGAACCACTCTATAAGCGAGTAAGGCATAACAAATACAGATTTACGCAATATCTCTTTGTCTAAAACGAGGGAAATATTAACAACAACGGCTTAAAAAACGAAGAAAACAAAACCAAATTAAGGACTTTATATGCAAACCGCTTCGATGTTACACAGGTTTTACTTCACAACCATCTTACTACTAACAAGTCTAACGGCTATTGCGCAACCCATTGCTAAGGATGAATTTTCCATCAGTCCGCTACTTAATGGTCAGCAAATCCCTAAGGTAAACTTACAAGATATCAATGACAAAACGGTCGATTTAGCAGAATTAACCCAGAAAAAGCCAACCATTTTCTTCTTTTACCGTGGTGGCTGGTGCCCATTTTGTAACAATCAAATGGGGCAACTAAAAGCGATTGAGCCTGAGTTATTAAAAATGGGTTTTCAGTTAGTGGGAATTTCACCCGATACGCCAGCTCAACTTAAGGCTTCGGCGGCAAAAAATGAACTTAAATATCTGCTGCTTTCCGATGAAAAAATGCTGGCATCCCAAGCCTTTGGTTTAGCTTTTTACACTAGCGAAAAAGTGACTGAAACCTATACCGCACGCCTTAAGCTCGAGAATCCTTTATGGATCACCCCTGAAGGTGCCAAACGTTTAGTCTTACCTGTACCCGCCATTTATATCAGCGACGACAAGGGATTGATTCATTTTCAATATATCAACCCAAACTACAAAGTAAGGCCCGCGCCAAAGCTGATTTTAACCGCCGCGAGTTTGGTGGGATCGCAAGAATAAATATCGGTTTAACGACCGCTTTGCTAAACTAGCTCCGCCGCAATCAATATCGTCCAAGTTCAAATAGATAACATCACTTCAGCCCGCGGCGGAGTCATAATGAATTCTCAAACCTATAACCAAGCTGTGCTCGAACTCGCCCTTGCGGGTCTTGCCGATTTAACCGCTTCAGCACAGACCAAGAAAGCCCAGCGCACCTCTGCGCAGGAAAGTCATTTTTTGTGTAATTGGATGGTCGAGTCCTTAAAGGAAAAACGCTTTTCTAAATTGGTAGCCGACGATCTCACGGCTTGGATACGTTTGGCTCGCAGCCAAGGTGCGGGCGCCGAACTCAAGCGTTTACTAGAAAGGATAGTGTATCAATATCAATCAGTTGAAACATCGGAGCCCGCTTTAGGTACGGCATTAAATGCCATGATTGAGACCTTAAAACAAGCCGATTGGTTAGTCTTTACTGACACTGAAATCAGTGCCAAGCTGAAACTCGATGGTGATGGTCAATCTAGCTTAGTGATTGATGCCAAAGAATTTAATCAACATATTAAAGACAATCAGCTGATCAAGCCAATCAACTTATATGTCCGCGCCGATGAACAGACACTAACGCGTATCGCCCTGTCCCATGGGTTATTGCTCAGCCAAGGCAACAAGAAAACCAGTTTGATTAAGCACCATAAAACCTATCAAATTTTCCCTAAAAATCAGCAACCCGCCCTGTGTCAGCTATTGGCTTAAGGTGTAATAGCGAAAAGCAGAAAATAACTTGAATATGGCGGATGTGACTGATTGTGATCCAATAAACAATTCATTCACACAGTTTAGGTAGAATGGCCATCGGATAGGCCTTGGCTAAAGCAGAGATAACAAGGATAAAAGCAATATGGTTAAGCGATGTTTGCAGTATAAACACTTAGTTCGATTTGCCTTGTTCACCCTTTGCTTGACTCAACAGCATGCCTTTGCGGAACAGCTCAAATACAATATCACTGGCTCCTATTCTTGGTATCCGTATTTTATCGGTGATCAAGCCGAGGCGCCGGGGATGATCACTGAGCTTATTCCGATGATTTTATCTATGGCTGAAATCAAAGGTGAAATCCTAGCCCTGCCGCCAAAGCGCACCAATAATGCGCTAGAAACCGGTCAACTCGACTTTGATATCGTCAGCCCTAGTTGGTTTGAAAAGCAGGATTTAGGGCCGCTGTTTGTCAAATCGGCCCCCATAATGCAAATCACTGAATATGTGGTCACATTGCCAGAGAATGTCAGTAAATATAAAGATATCAGCCAGATAAAAGGCCAAGAAATAGGTACAGTGCGCGGTTATTTATATCACGACGATAAAGATTTTATCCGCGCAGACTTTACCTCAGAGCAGGAGCTGATCAAAGCCTTAGATAAACACAGAGTCAACGCTGTTATTGCTGGTAATTACCCGGCGTTGTATTGGTCGACTCAATTGCGGATCTCAGTCGCACTGGCGGCAGTGCATTCTGATGGTGACTTAGTGTTTAGGTTACGAAAAGAACATGCCGATTTGCTTCCTGCCATCAATCAAGCCATAGCGACACTGAAGGCCAATGGTAAAATTGACGAAATCATCAAAAAGTACACTCAAACGCTGGCAAGCTAATTTCACGCTAGCTATATGAGATATTGCAATAAAAAAGCGCCCGAAGGCGCTTAATCGATATCAATGAGGTCGCAGAATCTCAGTTTGACCATTCACAAGGATCATAATTAGCGAGGACGGCCGCATAGCTGTGACTCAACCCCAGAGTAGAGTAGTAATAACCTTTCCCCTGATTGTCCACTGCATAATGGATATCCTCGGCCCCAAGCTGTTGTGGTAATTGCTCACGCACATTGGCTAATGTAGGCTCATCATAAAGATAGGGGGCAAACGTCAGTACACTCTCCAGATAGACCTCAGTATGGCGGCAACTATTGCGACGGATCTGGGCAATAATCGCCTCAAACGCTTCACCCCGCTCCAATGCTAACCATTGCTCAGCGTAACGTTCAACTATGCTTCTGTCGGAATAGAAGAAATACCGCTTATCCGACAAACGCATCTGCACATCCTTGTAAGCCTCATTGAGGATCAGGCGAATATAACTGTTAACCGTTTGCTCACTATCCCACTCGAGCCCTGCCACGGCGGCGATTTGCTCCGCCGTGACTAAGCGTCCGTGTTGGCTAAATACCCTGATATAACCGACAAGTTCAATCATAGTGTCCAACTATAGTGTTCAACTGGGTAACAGGCCTCGCGCCGCCAATCTATCGGCAACAAAACCTAGGCTAAACTTGTCGAGCGTGGCCCGAGTTGGCGCACCGGTTTGAATATCCCAACCAAAGGCTTCATAGAACATATCCAGCGCCGTTTGCATGTCAGCGCGGTCCATCTTGATGGTGCCCTCTTGACCGAAGTTTTTATCTGGATTCAAATCATAAACCCAGTCACTGAGGACATCATGCTCTTCGCGCATATTGCTTTCATTCATTTGCAATACGGTTAAGGCACGGTGTAAATGCAGCACTCTTTCCGCCTTAAAGTCCAATTCCGTTTCTGTGGTTTCAATCCCAGTCACTAAACTGAACATCTGCGATTCAATGGTGCTATCGCCTTCATAGTTGCGATTTTTATCCGGTGATGCCAGCAGTGGGAACATCCAATTACACAGTGTCAGAGAGTCATGTAATACGTTTTTCACCAGCGACCATTTTGCAAAACGGATCTTAGCCGCATTGATTGGGGTATACCAATTCACCTTATCGAATGCACCTTCACCCCATTTTTTCTCGGCAATCGCCACTGTCATATCGTGTGGCAAACCACTGTTAACTATGTTGATGTGGGAATGGCACTGAGCATCACGGTTAAAGACGACGTTGATTAACGTACCCACCTGACCCGCGGTTTCACTAGCATGGTGCACGGCAGCATTGGTTTTCTTGTTGAATACCTTAGTGGCACTTTCTTTATGAATATCCCAATTACCTAACTTGGGATTGGTTCCATCTAACCCCCAACGCTTGATCAAATCATATAAGCCGTCGGCCATATGGGAGATTTCACCTTCTTTAAACGCCACTCGGCGATAAAAATCAAGTAAGAAAGCGGGATCTTGGTTATCCCAAAGCGCCCAAGGAATACTGTTAAATTCATCTTCAGGTAATAAATGCTTAAACATATCCTTTGTTTTTAGGAATTTAAATAGATGAGAAATGGAGCCATAGTTACACCAAATACCATAGTCATCGAGAATATGAGCCCCTAAAGCGCCCGCCATCGCATGTGCTTCTGTACCATTTTTGGTGCCCATTAAATACTGTGGTACGAGGAATCCCATACAGACGTTAGATATATGTTCGGTTTTACGACCGTATTTGCTTTTCAATTCAGGGACTTTTAGCTCGCAGAAGCAACGTATTGGGCATGAATGACAGCCTCCCGTACGCTTCATCCACTTATTGGCGTATTCCACACCTATGTAGCTTTCTGCCATCGAAGTTCGAAACCCAATACGATTGCGTTCATTCCATGGCACTTCGCCTAAATCGATTTCTTGATCGGCAGCGCCCCACTTCAAACCGGGCCGAGATTTCCAGCGGCTGATGGGTGCTGAGTACTCAGCCCAAGATTGCGGCGTTGAAGGAACGACACCATTATTGTTGGCACCGATAATACCTAAAATATGGTCATCTAAGGCACGCATCTTTTCATTATTGGCGGCGATTTTAACGGCGCCAGTGCCGATAATGCCGATCCCTTTACAATTTTTTGACCCCATTACCGAGCCATGACCACCTGCTGAGTGCCCGCCCTGAGTCATAATGACAGAAAGAGGCACTTGGTTTTCACCCGCTTGGCCAATCGCAGCGACTTGTGCATTAGGTCCCATCATTTGCGCAATCATGGCGTGGGTATCAAATATACCTTTACCCCATAGGGCGTCAGCAGGTTCAATCGTGACCTTATCATCCACAATTTTAAGCCACACAGGACTGCTCGCTTTGCCTTCTATTGCAATCGCATCGAAACCCGCAAATTTCATTGCGGGTGAAAAATGCCCACCAAAGTGACCATCGGCAATCAGATGTTTTTCAATGACGGGACTACGGGAAGTAATGGTTGTTCGTCCAGTACAAATAACGCCTGAACCCGTTAATGGTCCGGCAGAAAAGACAATAATATTATCTGGGTCGATTGCTGTAATATTATCCTTATGATCATCCCACAATATTTTATAACCAATCCCCATACCACCGATGTAGTCATAATATTTATTGATTGACTCATACCATATATGATTAGTTGTTAAATTAACTCTGAGGACTTTACCCGCCCAACCACCTATTTTATCACTCATATTATTTCTCCTGAATTTAAGAAACTAAGCCGGTATATTTTTCGTATTGTTCTAATGCAGCTTCAGCCTCTTCCCAGTTATAAAATTTAATTGCACCTGTAGGACAAACTTGCGCGCAGGCAGGTTTACCGTTACATAAATCACATTTGACGGCTTTCATTTTACTGCGAACAACTTTAATGACTTGCTGAGGACACTTATCTGCACAATAACCACATCCGACACAACGTTCTTCATCAATCACTTTGGCGCCAGTCTGTTCATTCGTTGAAATAGCTTGCTGTGGACAAACTTCAGTGCAAACTTCGCAGTGGCGACAAGTAGAAGGAACAACGGTTTTATCGCCGCATTCTCCTCGTTGTATTTCATAGTCAAATTGCACACCATGTGGGCCATAGTTCATATTTCTTTCTACTTTGACGCGGGCAAGTGTCGGACTGCTATCCCCTTCATGGTTCCAACCACAGGCAATTTCACAGCGTCTGCAGCTAACACAAACCGTAGGGTTCACCACCATGAGTCCACCAGGCATGACTTCTACTATCTCTTGGCTATTACTGTCACTGCCACAACCGGTCAGAAAACTTATTAATGTTCCGCTATAAACTGTACCGACAGCAACGCCCATACCGCCTTTAAGCATTCCTCTTCTGGTAATCATATTTGATCCTTTATTAGTCAAAGCAATATAATTAAAATATGCATACACTTTGATTCCCGACAATTTATGCTAAAGTAATTATGTCTTTGATTTTTAACCTGCGTCACAATTACCCATATTGGGGCATTATTAGATCAAGTTACACGACATGCATCAGAGTAACGTTTTCAAGAATTAACAATTAAACATCTAGCAAATTTAAATAATGCCTCACTTCAAATTACCTTAATATAATTAACAAATAATTTTTAAATTTGGTTAATTAAGTGCAACTCGACTCATAACTAAGTTAATATCTATACCGCATACATTCCGATTAGAGTCCCGACAGAATCTAATTAAAAAGGAATGGAAAATGATGAAAACGAATACCCGTTCTCAATGGAAAATCTTTACGCCAATGGCAGTCGCAGTCTGTCTGATGACAGCCTGTTCCGATGGTGACGATGGGAAAGAAGGTCCACCAGGGATTGTGAGTATCAGCATTGAACAAGCGGATACACTCAAAGCGACAATAGAAAATGTGGTTATCGATGCGCAAACCCATGTTCAGGTCGATTTCTTCCTCAGCAATGCCAATGGTATTGCGGTCACAGGGCTAGAAAACCTGAAGGAGCTAGATACCTTAGCTGTCGGTATTGCCAAATTAGCACCGCCGCAGGAGCACTATCAAATCACCCAAGCCGCGGCTAATGCTATGGCAACAACTGGCACAGAAGTCATTAACTCTGCAGCAAGCGCGACAGATGCTGCGTTGCAATGGACCAGTTACATCAATAATCAAGTAGAACCTGCCACAAATGCCCAAGCGAATGCACAGACTCAGTGGCAAGCAGGCATTGAAAGCAACTGTAAAACGGCGTGTCTAACCTCCTTAGGCGCGGGCCAATACCGTTACACTTTGAGTAAACCACTCACGGGTTACTCCCAATTTACGGGGATAGATACCCAGTACTCGCCTGAGCTCACCCACAGGATTTACCTAGAGTTAAAACCGTTAGCAAACAGCACAATCGACACTCAGTTGATCAACAGCGTGTACGATTTTGTGCCCGCCACAGGACAGACTGTCGCGGCGGATATGGGCCGTAAAGTGATCGCGCCGGAACAAGCCTGTTTTCGATGCCATAACCCAGACTTAGCCAATACCGATACTCGCCTTTTGATGCACGGCAATAAACGTTTTGCCTTTGAGGGCTGCGTTGTCTGTCACACGACTTACTCTGGCGATCCTGAAACGGGTAATAGCCTTGATATGGCGACATTGACACACCAGATCCACCAAGCCAAATATCAAATTGTAGGTTACAAGGGGCAGCTATATGACTACGCCAATGTGACCTTTCCCGGTGATATGACCCAATGTCAGCAATGCCATATTCCCGGCGCAACGGCGCAAAGTGGCAATAGTAATATCCCCAGTAAAACCGCGTGTCTTGACTGTCACAAAGCGCAAATTCCCGCAGATTGGAATGGCACTGTAGCGGGGTTATTCCACAATAGGGAAATTTTTGCCAACCCATGGACACTGGGCTGTAGCGGCTGCCACCCTGATAGCACTAATCCTGAAGGTGTTGGGCTTTTCCACAATGCCGCCGTGAAAACAGCCACTAAGCTGGTGAGCGATTTCCAAGTTAAGTTACTGAGTTCGCAGCTAAGCGTTGAAGCTAAGACCCTTGCGGTGACATTGCAAGTGCAGCAATTGGAGCAACTGCCCGCCAGTCAGCCTATGATAAAATCCTTCTGGTTGATTGCCACAGGTGAAACAAATAGCGCGAACATGCCAATCAATAACGGCCAGCGTAAAGTGTGGGATTTATTAGCAAACACGAGCGACGTCGCCTTAAAAATTACCGCACCCAATCAGCTAACAGTCACTATATCTAACCTGTCGGCTGCCGATTTTGGCGATCTGAGTCAGTCAAAACTCTACAGTAAACTAGTGCTCTGTGCCGATAAAAATACCGGCTTTGCCGTTAACTGTAATATCGCAAATCAAGAGGTGAGTCTCAGTGCCATTAATTCGCTAAGCCTGCAAGGTCAAGCTGTTACAGCAAAAGCTAAGGTCGATGAACAGGCCTGTCGCCAATGTCATGATCAAGGATTAGAAGATAGAGTTCTGTCGGCGCATCAAATGAAAGGAATTTTTGAACCCAATAGCAGCTGTGGCACCTGTCATGCACCGCAAACAGCAACCGCACTGACCGATGGGCAATGTCAAAGTTGCCACAGTAATGATGCGATTATGTATCTCAATGCCAATGTGATGCATACTCCTGGGGCCAGCCAAATCAAGCCCTATCGCACCATCAACAATACTTTGAGCTACAGGGAAATGGTGCATTCACTGCATGCGGGAACCCGCACTGTAGTGGGTTTTGATAACCCACGTCCCGAACTCACTTACCCTAATGCAAAAAATAACTGTAGTGTTTGCCATAGCGCAGGACAGCTCAGTCTCGAGGGGCTAAGTGCACAACAATCCCTGTTAGTTGCGACACCCGATGCAGCCAACATAGGGCAAATTGCCGAGTACTCACCAACCTTAGCAACCTGCACGGCTTGTCACACGCTTATCGATAGTTTAATCGTCCATGCACGCAGCTTTGGCGGAGTTTACCAAAGTGATGCCAGCGGTGGTCGAATTTACCAATCAGGACAGGAGTCATGCGCAACCTGTCATGCCGAAGGTCGCTCATCAGGGGTCGACAAGGTACACAAATAAGCCGTTAGATTTGATTTAATGCAAAAAAAACGCTCACCATAATGGTGAGCGTTTTTATTTCATTCGTATTATTTATCAATACTTTATCCGCACAAGGCTCAAAAGAGCAACGGCGAGCGCTTTACTTGATTTGACTTAGTTTAATGTCGTTGAGATTAAGGCTTGAGCACACTTTGGCTCTCTACTGCCTGCGTTTGGCTATAGTCCTTAGGTCTAGAGTTCGACAAGGTAACACCACTTAAGGCTTCGGCGGTTAATGTGTTATTACCGTTCAATAAATCATTCAAGGTTCCAGAGTCACCATTCACTAATCCTAACTCCCTGAGCATGGCATCGATAACAGGCGCATTGGCGCGATAGTTTAACGCTGCACTGGTCACTTGCTCTGCGATACCACCTTGATGGTGAGCACCTTCGCCACCCGCAGCAAATTGATGACCTGCACCATAACCTTGAAGAATCTTAATACCTTCGATGTTTTCTAACGGCTTAACGGCTTGTGCCACAATTTCAGGCAAGGCCTTCAAAATGGCGAGGGATTTTTGCAGGGCGATCTGCTCATCACTTAAGACGTTTTCAGCTTCATAAAGTGCTTGTTTACCTGCGGCTTCAACGGCATAAACTTTTTCATCCGCTTCAGCCTGCAGTTTTTTCGCATCGGCACTGGCGCGCGCTTCAATCAGAATAGCACTCGATCTGTCTTCAGCGGCACGTTTCTCAGCTTCGGCCTGCACTGTTACGCCGACAGCATCACGCTCAGCTTCCTTACGAGCATCAATCACTTCAATCTCTTTGCGACGATTAGCTTCTGCCACTTGGCGCGCTGTGATTACCGCTTCTTCTTTTTCAACTTTCAGTTTTTCGGCTTCAGCTGCACGAGCACGGGCAGCTGATTCTTCTTCAGATTTGGCCGCAACCGCAATGCGTTTTTCCTGCTCAGAAACTTCGATATCCCTTTGCTGTTGAATGCGCGATTGCTCAATCGACTTATACTTTTCAATCTCACGGGTTTCGATATCTTTGGTCTTTTCGATTTCAGCGGTTTCAATGGCGCGCTCTTTGGCAATCTCGGCTTCGCGTTCTTCACGAGCCTTGTTTTCTTTCTGCTTAATAATCTCCGCTTTTTGATCGGCGCGTTTAAATTCTAACGACTGTTGCTGGATCAGGCGCGCTTCTTCTTCCGACTTTTCAATCTCTAAGGATTCCTTTTCAGCTTCAAGGTTACGCTGCTCGATCTTAATGCGGTTTTCCTGCTGAATATCGTTGGTTTCCTTGCGTTTCTCTTCGATAATCTTCGCCAGACGCGCACGACCTTCGGCGTCAAATGCGTTGTTTTCATTAAAAAACTGCAAATCAGTTTGATCGAAACCCGTTAATGAAACCGATTCGAGTTCGAGACCGTTTTTCTCGAGATCGTTGGCGACGTTATTTTGCACCCGTTGCACAAAATCGGCACGCTGCTCATGCATTTCTGTCATGGTCATTTCGGCGGCCACGGCACGCAGCACGTCAACAAACTTAGATTCCATCAGCTTTTTAAGCTCTTCAACACGGTTTGTACGCGTGCCTAAGGTTTGCGCTGCCATTGAAATACCATCGGAATGTGGGGCTACACGCAAGTAGAAATCGGCCTTCACATCGACACGCATTCTGTCCTTAGTGATCAGCGCATCTTTCTGGGTTTTCTCCACTTCGATACGCAGAGTGTTCATGTTTACCGAGATGGTTTCATGTAATACAGGCAACACAATAGCGCCGCCATCTTTAATGATTTTCTCACCACCAAAGCCGGTACGCACAAAGGCCATTTCTTTGGTTGCACGTTTATATAACTTGGCGAAAATTAACCCGATCACAATGAGGCCGAGTAGCACCATACCCGCAACGAGCAAAATAAAACTACCGGATGAACCTACGTTTGTTAACACATCCATTTGATTTCCTTTCAATTGATTTATGGCTTGGGAAGATTAATTATCAAAACGCGTAGCAGACCAGACTCGGCCTTCTCGCTTAAGCAGCACGACTTGAGTGCCTGAGGCAAACTCGATATCCGAAGTTTCGGGCTCGACTAAAACGTAATGTTTTTGTTGATGTTTATCACGAACGACGGCTTCAGAGGGCATGCCTTTAATTGCGCAACCTAAGGTAATAGTGCCGACATAGCCGCTAAGATCATCTAGCGAGATCGCACTCGATTCATTTTTAGGTAAATGATCAGCAAGCACTCGGCCAAAATAACGGCAAGAAAATGCACTAGCGACAATAGCAATGGGTAAAGTGAACAGTTGCGGCAGTAAAAAACCGGCAAGACTAACACTGATAAAATTGACGATATAACCCGCAATCGCAAAACTGGTCAGCGCAAGCACAAACCAAATAAGTAATGGGAGTCTATTTAGACACAGCCAACCGGCAATGCCCGTGAGTCCACCCGCGCCCACATCAGCATCATATTCCACATCAGCAGGCACCCATTGGTCTAACGCACTTAACATGCTTAAACCTATGAATAATGCGAAGACTTCAAACACACCAAGGGCCAGTACGCAGGCAAAAGCTATGGTGTAAGGTAAATTAGGCTGTTCAACTAAAAACGCCCACATAATCATCTCCTTGAACAATACAGCATTCCATTTATTTCACTGTAATTATCGACTTAACCATCACAGAATAGCAAGGCAAGCACAATTTCCAAACTAAAAATTGTCCCTAAAACAGATTTTGACTATCGCTCTGCTGCGCCAAAATCGCGTGACCATCTTCGCTATTAGTACCCTATCGAAAACCACTTTAACACTACAACTCCCTTTTTAACTTAGCGCTAGCGCTGCAAATAGCCGCAATCGCCATATATGGCGTGGATGCCATTTATTCAGGAGCAATAAATGGCCTTGCCTCAAGTGCGTTACTATAGCGTTAATATCAGCCCACTGAGTCCTGCATCTTTAGGTTGTTTGAGTATACTGTTGACGTCATTATATGATCATCCTGTTATTGTTATTTATTCGCGCAGGATTTGATGCGCCAGAAGGGAAATTCCATGGACTCACCCAAGAGCAAAGTACCAACACCAAGTTACGATAAACTGACAGCACATTTTCAAAAAATTTCTCACTTTGAACATTTCAGCGCTCTAGGTGACTGGGATCAAGCAGCCATGATGCCTATGGGCGGTAATAGCGATCGCGGCGATGCAATGGCTGAACTGGCGCGACATATCCACACACTCAAAACCTCAACTGTCTTAGCCGAACACTTACACGGCGCGACGGACGAATCTCTCACAACGGAACAACAAGCTAACCTGCGGGAAATGCAGTACCAATATCAACAGGCAAATTTAGTGCCCGGCTCTCTCGTGCAAGCCAAAACTAAAATGGCCTATCAATGTGAGAATGCGTGGCGTGAACAACGTAAAAATAATGACTGGCAAGGCTTTAAGCCCAATCTAAAAGCGGTCATCGACCTTGCCAAGGAAGAAGCGCAGATCCGCGGCGAAGCGCAAAATATCACGCCCTATGATGCCCTGCTCAATAAATTTGAGCCGGGAATGACCTCGCCAAAGCTGGACCAAACCTTTGGCGGACTGAAAGATTGGCTACCGACACTTATCCAAGAAGTGCTGGCTAAACAGGCAAACGAGCCTAAGTTAACGCTAAATGGTCCCTTCGATGTTAGCGCGCAGCAAGCCCTAGGCCGAGACGTAATGGATTTTCTGGGTTTTGACTTTAACCACGGTAGGCTGGATATCAGCAGCCATCCATTCTGTGGCGGCGTGCCAAGCGATGTACGGATAACGACTCGCTACAATGAGGCTGATTTCAGTAGTGCAATCATGGGCATAGTTCATGAAACAGGCCATGCCAGATACGAGCAAGGTTTACCTCAAGCGTGGCGCGGACAACCTGCGGGACTGGCGCGTTCTATGGGTATCCACGAGAGCCAGAGTCTATTCTGCGAAATGCAACTCGGGGCAAATCCGGCATTTTTACGCCAATTGCAGCCTAAAATTGCGCAACATCTTCATTGTCATTTTAGCGCCCAAGAATTAGCACAGCATTACACCCGCGTAGCGCCCGGACTTATCCGTGTAGATGCTGATGAAGTCACCTATCCTTGCCACATTTTACTGCGCTTTGAGGCAGAAAAAGCCTTTATCGACGGCAGCTTAACCGTAGATGATTTACCTGATTTTTGGTCGACGCAGATGCAACAACTACTGGGGATTAATACCGATGGCAACTACCGAGACGGTTGCATGCAGGATATCCATTGGGCCGTTGGTGAACTAGGGTATTTTCCCAGCTATACCTTAGGCGCCATGTATGCCGCCCAATGCCGTTTTGCGATGGAAAAAGCCTTAGGACCAATTGAAACCCTGATCGATGCAGGCAAGTTGAACTCTGTATTCCAATGGTTGAGTGAACACATTTGGTCTAAGGGATCTTTGCTCACAACCGATGAACTGATACGCCAAGCAACGGGCGAAACCCTAAATGGTCAATATCTTGAGCGTCACCTGCGCCAACGATATCTGGGCACTTAACCGCTGCTAATACTTATACCCAAGCTACCTGAAGAGTCGAGTTTCAGAGCGCCTAGGGTGCATCAATTCAAGGCGCATCAATGACAGAATGTCGGCCACCTTTTGAATTGATGCAACACGGAAGTGAAGTGCCCTAGGCGCTCCGTCCCGGCGGGTTTTAACGCACTTTATGCTGCGTTGGTTATTTTTAACTTAGCCCACTAGGTCTGCAAATAACCGCCTTGCCTAAAGTGCGTTAAATTCCCGCTGAATCCTGTATCTTCAGGTTGTTTGGGTATACAAGCGCTGAAAGCTCAATTTATAAGGGTTTTAAAGCGCTTTATATTACCGCTGGAGCCTGCATTTTAACGCTGCTTGAGGTTATAATGCCGAGCTTATTTGAATCAGGACTCTTTCCACGGAGTTCCTTCAACAGGACTCTTGAAACAGGATAAATGTCGGCCATGTTACTGCGTGCAATCACCCCAGAGGATTGGGATGCCATTTTAGCGATCCAAGACGAGTGTTACTCACAACTGGATCCTGAGCCACTGCACGTACTGCAAAGTAAATGGCAGGTATCACCTCAGTCCTGTTTTGTGTTCGAAGTGGATAAATCGGTTGTCGGTTATTGCTTGGCCCACCCATGGACCGCCAATATGCCGCCAGCGCTATATCAGCCCATCACCCATTTACCCAAGGCTGATACCTTATACCTACACGATATTGCGATTTCGGCCAAAGCCCAAGGTTTAGGCGCTGGAGCGAAGGCGCTGACCCGCCTAACACTACTGGCTGATCGCTATAATCTCAATTCCTTATCCCTCGTAGCCGTACAAGGTGCCGACAGCTATTGGCTTAAAATGGGTTTTAAACCTAAGGCAATCGATAAATGTCTTGGCAGCTATACTGATGATGCTATGTATATGATTTATAAATTTAATCATAGAGATGAAAAATGAATCCAACCCTAACCACTATCGGTTTACTTTGCTTAAGTAATATTTTTATGACCTTTGCTTGGTACGGGCATTTGAAAACGCTAGGCTCAAAACCTTGGATTATTGCGGCCTTAGTGAGCTGGGGTATCGCCCTATTTGAATACTTGCTGCAAGTGCCTGCTAACCGTATCGGCTACACAGTAATGAATGTCGGCCAGTTAAAAATTTTACAAGAAGTCATCACCTTAAGTTTGTTTGTCCCCTTTGCCTATTTCTATATGAAAGAACCATTGAAGCTCGATTATCTGTGGGCAGGACTGTGCATCTTAGGTGCTGTGTATTTTATTTTTAGAAGTGAATTTAATTAATTTCAGACTTATTTCAGGAGAGCTCCCCCCATGGCCCGTCAAGTCACTTATACCTTCAAAGGTAAGACGAAAACTATCGCCTTTAGCTACGACAAACACCATGATTTATATGAAGCTGTGGCCGAAGCCGAGGGCATAGATCTGACCAAATTTTTGGCTATGGAACAACAAGTCGCCATGACATCTCGTAAAGGTGCCAAGGCTGAAAAAGAATTCAGGAAAGTAGAGTTTGCCCGCTTTGGTTTTAGCAATATCCACTTTGTCAGAGATGAAGAACCTGAAGCCTAAGCTAATGTATTAATTGTTTTTTGTATTAGCTTTAAGCACTTCAATAACAGGACACTGTAATGCTCAATACCGAACATGCTAACTTCCCCCGCGCAGGATTCTTCCGCCGCCTAGGCGCTGCAGTTTACGATTCGATGTTAGCCGTGGCCGTCTATATGGTTGCTGGCGCAATGGGCTTTGGGATTTTCTACGGCCTCACCGCTTCAGGACTGGCTGGCATGAATGGCTTTGAGCATGTCTCAGATGCACTCAATGGCACGCCAGCTTATCAGGGAATTTATCAACTTTGGCTTGCCTTGTGTGTCGGCACTTTCTATGCATTATTCTGGAGTAAGGGCGGTCAAACCTTAGGGATGCGCGCTTGGCGGCTTAAAATTCAACATCCTAATGGCCAAAACTTAAGCCTGATCACTGCCTACGCTCGCATCATTTGGTCACTGCTCGGCATTGGCAATTTATGGATTTTAATCAATGATGATAAGCGCGCACTGCAGGATATGATGACTCGCTCGGAAGTGGTCGTGCTGTCTAAAGAAGCCAACCAAATGCGTAACTGGCATGGGGCATAAGTTTATTCTTAAGTAAATCCGAAATACAAAAAACGACGCAAAAGCGTCGTTTTTTATGGGCTATTTTTATGGACTATTCTTAATTGACGAAATCCGGAGTAAGGAGTAATAAGCTGCGTATCATCGCCGGATAAAGTAGAAGGCAACGCCAGTAAACAACAAGCTTGGTGCAACAGCCCCCACATAAGCGGGTAGCTCATACACTATACTCATGGGGCCAAAAATCTCATTACTGATATAAAAGCTAAAACCTGCTACGACCCCAAGTAATACGCGCGCGCCCATAGTCACAGTCCGCAGCGGACCAAATACAAACGACAGTGCCACTAACATCATCACTGCGACCGTCACGGGCTGCATCACCTTGCGCCATAAAGCAAGCTCATAACGGCTTGGATCTTGACTGTTAGTTTTAAGGTAATCAAGATAACCGACCAGACCACGTATAGATAACGCCTCGGGTTTAATCGACACTACGCTGAGCTTATCTGGCGTTAAACTCGATTGCCATTGGTCTTCTTCAAGATACTCAAGCACGACTTTTTCATAGCTTAAATCAGTACGTTTAACGTCAAATAAACGCCAGCGATCTTGGGAAAAGGCCGCTCGGTCTGCGTGAACTACATTGGTGAGCTTAAGTTCGCTATTGAATTTATAAAGCGTGATATTGCTGAGTTTATTGATGTTTTCAACTTCACCAATATTAACGAACAAATCACCATCCTTTGCCCAAATTCCACGATGGGACTTAATTAAACTCCCACCAGAGAGTTTAACAGCTTGCAACTCATTGGCTTTTTGCTCAGCAATCGGTGCGCCCCATTCCCCTAAAACCATCACCAATAACATCAAAGGCACAGCAGTTTTCATCGCCGACATAGTGATCTGTAAACGTGACATGCCAGAAGCTTGCATCACCACAAGTTCGGAATTCGATGCCAACATTCCCATACCAATCAAAGCGCCTAGCAAGACGGCCATAGGGAAAAACATTTCAATATCCCGTGGCACTAAAAATAAAACATAGATGCCAGCATCCATCATGCTGTAGGTGCCACGGCCAACTAAACGCAGCTGATCAACCCATTTGATGATGCCCGACAAACCAGTCAACACCAGCAAACAAAGCGCTGAAGTGCTTAACAATATTCTGGCGATATAAAGGTCTAATATCTTCATGCTGCCACCTTCTTATTGGCAAACAAGGACGATATACGACTGAAAATAGGCCTATCTTTGCCGAGCAAGAATAACCCCATCAAGAGCGCAGAAACATGGATCCACCACATACCTAAATACAATGGAATAATCCCATCTTGCAATGCCTTACGTCCCGCGACCATTAGCCCAAAATAGCCAAGATATAAAAGTACTGCTGGGAACATCTTAGCAAACTTACCTTGGCGCACATTCACCCGCGCCAACGGCACAGCAATTAGTGTCATAATTGGAATCGCGAGCGGGATAGCAAGACGCCAGTGGAATTCAGCAGCGGCTTCAGCACCTTCAATTTTAACGAGTTCATCAACGGGCAGTGCAGATAACTTACGGCGACGCTCATCAACTTGCTGCTCTTTAATTTGCATTTTATAACCACCAAATTCGATCATTTGGTAGTCCTTCGCCTTCGGGCTGCCTTGATAACGCACGCCGTCATTCAAGTTCAATTGTTGAGCACCTGAACTATCTTCCTGTACTCGTCCACCTTTAGCCACCACGACATTGGTCACGCCAGTTTCATCATCAGGATCTGGCAACTGGGCTACAAACACTTTATCTAACTCGTTATCTTTACCAATACGCTCAACAAATAATACCGCGCGACCATTGGGACTCGCCTGAAAACGCCCTTGGATTAAGGCGGCAAGACCCGCTTCAGACTGGGCTTTTTCGAGCACTTGGTTTTGCTGTTCTTCTGCCCAAGGGGCTACATAAAGGGATAAATAGCCAGTAAACAGCATATTGATCACGGCGAGGATCAGCGTTACGCGGGTGACATACCACTCACTGACCCCAACACCGTGGAGAATGACCATTTCATTTTCGGAATACATACGGCCGTGGGCCAGTAAAATACCCAAGAACAAACTTAACGGCAGGACTAAGATCACCAGATAGGGCAAGTTAAGCCCAATCAGGGTCATAATTAAAGAGGCGGGAAAATCGCCGTCGGAGGCATCGGCCAGTATACGCACGAAATGCTGGCTAATAAAAATAGTTAACAGCACTAAAAGTACCGCAATTTGTGCCTTTAAAACTTCTCGAATAAGGTATTTAAATACAATCACAGGCAGGATCCGGTCTCTAAACTTATCTTTTTGCTGGTAACAGACTAACTTTCATGTAAACTGTTTACTTTTGATAGTTTTCTGACCAGCTTCAGGGGTTCTAGGTAAACTTAACGTCACGAAATGCGTGACTCAAGCGCCGAGAATAAATCACCTTTGGAGTAATAACTTAGGCCCTTTTCGGGACAAGCAGACATTATCCAATAAATATAAAAATTTGTCTTTAAGAATCTAGGAGTGCTCATGGAGTTTAGCGTAAAGAGCGGTAGCCCCGAAAAACAACGCTCAGCCTGTATCGTGGTCGGTGTTTATGAACCCCGTCGTCTGTCGGGTATCGCGGAGCAATTAGATAAAATTAGCGAAGGTTATATCAGTAACCTACTGCGTCGCGGCGATCTGGAAGGTAAACCTGGCCAGATGTTATTGCTGCACCATGTTCCTAACGTATTGAGTGAACGTGTATTATTAGTGGGTTGTGGCAAAGAACGAGAATTAGACGAACGCCAATACAAACAAATCATCACTAAAACAATCAACACCCTTAACGAAACGGGTTCAATGGAAGCGGTTTGCTTCTTAACTGAACTGCACGTGAAAGGACGCGATACGTATTGGAAAGTACGTCAAGCGGTTGAAACCACTAATAGCAGTCTTTATAGCTTTGATGCCCTGAAGACCCGCAAAGGTGAAACTCGCCGTCCATTGCGTAAATTAGTGTTCAATGTCCCGACTCGCCGTGAATTAACCTTAGGTGAGCGCGCCATCGAGCATGGTATGGCAGTATCTGCTGGTATGCATTTATGTCGCGATGTAGCCAACATGCCACCGAACATCTGTAATCCAGCCTATTTAGCTTCACAAGCTCGCCAAATGGCTGAAATACACGACACTCTGCATGTCACCACTATTGGTGAAGAGCAAATGGCCAAACTGGGCATGAACTCATACCTTGCCGTCGGTCGCGCCAGTGCCAACGAATCCATCATGACAGTGATGGAATACAAGGGCGCTGTCGATAGCACAGAAAAACCAATCGTATTAGTCGGTAAAGGATTAACCTTCGACTCGGGTGGTATTTCATTGAAACCTGGCGAAGCCATGGACGAAATGAAGTACGACATGGGCGGCGCAGCAGGTGTAATCGGCACCATGAAAGCCATCTGTGACATGAAGTTACCTATCAACGTTGTGGGTATTCTGGCTGGCTGTGAAAACATGCCATCGGGTAATGCTTACCGTCCAGGTGATATTCTGACCACTATGTCAGGCCAAACCGTTGAAGTGTTAAATACCGATGCGGAAGGCCGTCTAGTCCTATGTGACGTATTAACCTATGTTGAGCGTTTCGATCCTGAATTGGTTATCGATACTGCAACCCTGACTGGTGCGTGTGTGATTGCCCTTGGTAAACACGCATCGGGTCTGTTCTCATCCCATAACCCTCTGGCACACGAGCTATTAAGTGCCGGTGAGCAAAGTGGTGACCGCGCATGGCGCATGCCATTGTGGGATGAGTATCAAGATATGCTCGACAGCCCGTTTGCTGACATGACCAACTTAGGTGGCCGTCCTGCTGGAGCTATCACAGCAGCATGTTTCCTTTCGCGCTTTGCTAAAAAGTACAACTGGGCTCACTTAGACGTTGCAGGCACAGCTTGGAATAGCGGTGCTAACAAAGGTTCTACGGGCCGTCCAGTGCCACTATTGACTCAGTTCCTGATCAATCGTGCTGGCGTCGAACTCGGCGAATAACCAACTATCCGGCCTTAGTGTGTTAAAGGCTCGATAAATGAAAGGCGAAGATGAAAATCTTCGCCTTTTTTATTTTCTTAATTTAATCAGAAAATCGATTTCCTGAATAAATTAAGAAAATAAAAAAACTGAACAACTAATGGTTTTAGAATCATTTTTCAAAGAGTTATAGTTCTACCCTCTTCATCTCCAACGGTTTGAAAGCATCCCATTAAGTCCAGCCAGACAGTGATAGATAAAACCTCAGCGCAAGGTTTGCCCTAAGCATTAACCCATACTGACTTTTAGTGTAAACTGCTGCTTTCGTTCGCCACTAAAACAAGTGAAGCAAGGCATTGAAATCATGACTCAAGTGCTGTTTTATCTTATGCCGCCAGTAGCATCGCCTGCCAAAGCCAAGGCTGATTCACCTGTTGCAACCGCGAATGCGAACCCTGCACTTTGCGAGATGCATCTTCTGGCATGCCAACTGGCGCAGCAGGCTTTTGTGAAGCAACAATGGGTCTATATCCATTGCCAAGATAAACAGCAAGCCCATGCAATTGATGAACTTTTATGGCAGTTTGAGCCAAGTGCTTTTGTGCCCCATAACCTCAAAGGTGAGGGCCCGATGACGGGATCGCCGGTAGAAATTGGTTTTGATCGCCTCGGCGCCAACAAAAGTCGCCAAGTTCTGATTAATCTTGCAGACCAAGCGCCCCCATTTGCGGTAAACTTTGGCCACATTATCGATTTTGTTGCCAATGACGATCAGCATAAAGCGGTCGCTCGCGAACGTTATCGACAGTATCGCGGCTTAGGGGTCAATTTACAGACCCAAGACTTAGCAACACATCCACTTAATTAGTTTGAGACAGACACGTTCCCATGGAAAAAACATACGATCCGCAGTCCATCGAGCAAACGCTTTACCAAAACTGGGAAGAGCAAGGTTACTTCAAGCCACACGGCGATGAATCCAAAGGCAATTATTGCATTATGATCCCGCCACCTAACGTGACGGGCAGCTTGCACATGGGCCACGCCTTCCAAGACACCATTATGGATACCTTAACCCGTTACCAACGGATGAAAGGCAAAAATACCCTATGGCAAGTCGGTACTGACCATGCGGGTATCGCCACCCAAATGTTGGTTGAGCGTAAGCTTGAAGCCGAAGAAGGCAAAAATCGCCATGACCTAGGTCGCGATGCCTTTATGGATAAAGTGTGGGAATGGAAAGCGCAATCGGGCGGCACTATCACTAAGCAGCTACGTCGTATGGGCGCTTCTGTTGATTGGGACCGCGAGCGTTTCACTATGGACGAAGGCTTGTCCAAGGCCGTGCAAGAAGTGTTTGTACGTCTGTACGAAGACGAGTTGATTTATCGCGGTAAGCGTTTGGTCAACTGGGATCCAAAGCTGCACACGGCTATCTCTGATTTAGAAGTGGAAAGCAAAGAAAAACAGGGCCACATGTGGCATCTGCGTTATCCACTGGCCGACGGTGAACTGACAGCCGATGGTAAAGACTATTTAGAAGTCGCTACCACGCGCCCAGAAACCATGCTCGGCGACAGTGCGGTTGCAGTGCATCCCGATGATGAACGCTATCAAGCGCTGGTCGGTAAGTTTATTCTGTTGCCGATTGTTAACCGCCGCATTCCTATCGTGGCCGACGATTACGTCGACATGGCCTTTGGTACTGGCTGCGTGAAGATCACCCCAGCCCATGACTTTAACGACTATGAAGTCGGTAAACGTCACAACCTGCCCATGTTCAACGTGCTGACCTTAGATGCCGCCATTCGCGTGAGCGCTGAAGTGGTGAACTCTGACGGTACCTTTAACAAAACGCTCGATGGCAGCCTGCCTGAACGCTTTGCTGGACTTGATCGTTTTAAAGCCCGCGATGCTATCGTCGCCGAATTTGACACCTTAGGTCTGCTCGAAAAAATCGCACCTCATGCCTTGAAAGTGCCTTACGGCGATCGCTCAGGTGTGGTTATCGAGCCGATGCTGACCGACCAATGGTATGTGGCTGTTGCGCCAATGGCGAAAACGGCTATCGAAGCCGTTGAAAATGGCAGCATTAAATTTGTACCACAGCAATACGAGAACATGTACTTCTCGTGGATGCGTGACATTCAAGACTGGTGTATTTCACGTCAATTGTGGTGGGGTCACCGCATCCCAGCATGGTACGACGAAAATGGCAAAGTCTATGTCGGCCGCAACGAAGCCGACGTCCGTGCTAAGCACAATATCGCCGACTCGATGACATTACGCCAAGACGAAGACGTACTGGACACTTGGTTCAGCTCAGCCCTGTGGACTTTCTCGACCTTAGGTTGGCCTGACAATTTAGAAGATTTAAAAACCTTCCACCCAACCGACGTGTTGGTGACAGGTTTTGACATCATCTTCTTCTGGGTTGCCCGTATGATCATGATGACCATGCACTTCATCAAAGATGAAGACGGTAAACCACAAGTCCCGTTCAAAACCGTCTACGTAACCGGTCTTATCCGCGATGAAGCGGGTAACAAGATGTCAAAATCTAAGGGCAACGTACTCGATCCATTAGACATGATCGACGGTATCGGCCTTGAAGATTTAGTTGAAAAACGTACCGGTAATATGATGCAGCCACAACTGGCCGCCAAGATTGAAAAGAGCACTCGCAAAGAGTTTGCTGACGGTATAGAAGCCCACGGCACTGATGCACTGCGCTTTACGCTTGCGGCAATGGCATCAACGGGTCGTGACATCAACTGGGACATGAAGCGCTTAGACGGTTACCGTAGCTTCTGTAACAAGTTATGGAACGCCTCACGCTACGTGCTGATGAACACAGAAGATCAAGATTGCGGCCCAGGTTCACCAGAGCACAAAGGTGGCGAGATGGAGCTGTCGTTGGCCGATCGCTGGATTATCGGCTTGTTCAATCAAACCGTTAAGACCTTTGACGATCACATGACAGCCTATCGTTTCGACTTAGCGGCCAATACCCTGTATGAGTTCACTTGGAACCAGTTCTGTGACTGGTACTTAGAGTTAACCAAACCGGTATTGCAAAACGGCAGCGAAACGCAAATGCGCGGCACCCGTCACACCTTAGTGACAGTACTCGAAGCGATGCAACGCCTGATGCACCCTATGATGCCGTATATCACTGAAACCATTTGGCAGCGCGTTAAACCGTTAGCAGGTATCGCAGGTGATACCATTATGCTTGCGCCGTTCCCAACATTTGATGCCGCTAAAGTCGATAGCGCAGCAATGGCCGATTTAGAATGGGTTAAGCAAGTGATCGTCGCGGTGCGTAACATTCGCGCCGAACTGAACATTGCCCCATCTAAACCGCTAAATGCCCTACTTCGTGGTGTTAGCGCGCAGGATAAAGCCCGTGTAGAAGCGAACCAAACCTTCTTCACTACGCTTGCCCGCTTAGAAAGCATGACCATTTTAGCCGATGGCGAAACTGCGCCTATGTCGACCACAGGTTTGATTGGCGAAATGGAGCTACTGATCCCTATGGCAGGCTTAATTGATGTCGCCGCCGAAATGGCCCGTATCGACAAACAGCTTGAAAAGCTCGGCCAAGAGATCGCTCGCATCGAAGGCAAATTATCGAACCAAGGTTTTGTGGCAAAAGCTCCAGCCGAGGTTATCGACAAAGAGCGCGCCAAGATGGCCGATCTCAAGCGAGATATGGACAAACTCAATGAACAAAAATCTGAGTTCGCTAAGTTAGAAGCTTAAGCTTCTCATTTACTCTGATTCACTTGTTATGATTAGTTCTAACTGAATGAAGGGCTGCCACTTGGCTGCCCTTCTTGTATCTATATCGCTGCAATCTTTGAGCAACTATGAGCCTTAATCTACGCTTTTGAGCCAGATGCCGCCTTTAACCCGAGTCAATTCTAAACACTGCCCTTTAACTTACTACACCGCATTGAAACCACCTCACCATTCATCCTCATCACTCCCCGTGGTCTATCGCTCACGAGCTCACACGTAGCCCATCACTGCCGACATAAGTAAACACCACACATGTAGACTAAAGAACAGCTAATACCTCTAGAGACAGCACTGAGAGACTGACATGGGTATCCAATGTCGTCATAGACTCTCAACACAGGCAAAAGCAGATTCTTCAGTGAGTTGAACCTAAGAAAGAGAAGTGTTTAAAACGAAATGGCTAAAGATAGCGACACCGAAGATAGCTAAGGTAAAGCAAAAGATGATGATGCAAAGTTAAGGTTAAACCTAAGCGGGTAAAAATATAATGAGTTAAACCACTACAGACTAAAAATAAAAAAGCCCTGCAGTTGCTTGCAGGGCTTATCTATATGGTGCGCGTGGAAGGAGTCGAACCTCCGACCGCCTGGTTCGTAGCCAGGTACTCTATCCAGCTGAGCTACACGCGCAAACTCGTTTTTGTACTTCTAAGATCCAATCAAGATTGAGTCTAGGATGAGCACTTTTATCTCGCAACTTTATTCTATTCCCCTCGACTAAGAGAATAGAATGGCGGAGAAGGAGGGATTCGAACCCTCGATGGGAGTTAAAGCCCATACTCCCTTAGCAGGGGAGCGCCTTCGGCCACTCGGCCACCTCTCCGCGTTTAACGCTTTAAATCAACAAGACGTATCTTGTTAACTATATTGGTGCGCGTGGAAGGAGTCGAACCTCCGACCGCCTGGTTCGTAGCCAGGTACTCTATCCAGCTGAGCTACACGCGCATGTTAAACGGTAAAACACTAATACGACCTAAATCATATTAATTTAAATTGGTGCGCGTGGAAGGAGTCGAACCTCCGACCGCCTGGTTCGTAGCCAGGTACTCTATCCAGCTGAGCTACACGCGCATGTCAAACGGTAAAACATTAATATGATTTAAATCATATTAATCTAAATTGGTGCGCGTGGAAGGAGTCGAACCTCCGACCGCCTGGTTCGTAGCCAGGTACTCTATCCAGCTGAGCTACACGCGCATTTTAACTCTTTGCTATAAGCAATTATCTACAAAATTTCTTATGAAATTCAAAACTGATGAGTTAAAGATTAACTAATGCAGAGATGGTGCGCGTGGAAGGAGTCGAACCTCCGACCGCCTGGTTCGTAGCCAGGTACTCTATCCAGCTGAGCTACACGCGCGACTTGTATCTGAATTTACTTTTACATCAAACACTAATAAAAAATGGTGCGCGTGGAAGGAGTCGAACCTCCGACCGCCTGGTTCGTAGCCAGGTACTCTATCCAGCTGAGCTACACGCGCACTGTTTTCTATCTTTAAGAAATGGCGGAGAAGGAGGGATTCGAACCCTCGATGGGAGTTAAAGCCCATACTCCCTTAGCAGGGGAGCGCCTTCGGCCACTCGGCCACCTCTCCGTTTTCTTGGCGCACATATTACTGTTTGACGAAAATAAGTCAAACCCTTTTTCCGAAACAGATTCCATTTGAACTGTTTTTAATCACATTGCTGTTATATCAAGCCAATGTATTGATTTACGCCAATCTTTCGGTCTAAAAAATAAAAAAGCCAGTTAAAAAACTGACTCTTCTGTTGCCGTAGTACGCTTGCTAAAACAAGGTACTAAAAGTTACCACCTTCCGATGGTGTACCTGATTTTTCAGATTGAATGCGTTGGTAGATTTCTTCGCGATGAACAGAAACCTCTTTTGGTGCATTCACACCAATACGCACTTGATTGCCTTTTACCCCTAGCACTGTAACTGTGACTTCATCACCAATCATCAGTGTTTCGCCAACACGACGAGTCAAAATCAGCATTCGATAGCTCCTTTATTTCTTAATTCAGCTTACACACGGCACTCATCCGGTAGATGGGCTTATTATAAGGTCAGCTTAGTACAAATTAATAGTATTCAATACTCAAACGGTTATTTAATTACACCTTATTTAGCTCGAAAGCGTGATGTAACGCCCGAACCGCCTTGTGTAAGTCCCTTTCATCGATAACGGTTGATAATTTACTCTCTGACGTCGTGAGTAACTTAGCATGAATAGTTTCATTACCCAAGACTTCTAACATCTTAGTCAATAATCCCATTTTTGCCTGTAAACCTTTGCCAACTAAAGATACTTTTGCACGTTGACGTTCGATAATCAATGGCCCGAGTGCGAGGCTTTCACTTAAGCCTTCGAGCTCATTAAGTAGAGTATCGACCTTAGCCTCAGCGAGCATAAAACTGACGCGACCCGAAGGATCATCCTCATGGATCCTCAATGGAGAAATAAATTCCACATCGATTTCCAATCGAGTTAAGCAGCCTAACAACGCTTGATAGCGTTCACTGGTGGTAAACAGCCCTTCAATCGTCAGCGTTGCCAGTGCCTTATTAATCGCGATACCTTGCACTAACGAGGCAATCGTTAATTCCGACTCGTCGCCAAACTGGATTAACGTCCCCTGCCCAGCTTCAAAGCTCGACAATACTCGCAGCGGTACGCGAAAACGCTCGGCGTATTCAACAGAATCGGGATGCAATACTTTAGCGCCAAGCTTTGCCATTTCGAGCATCACATCAAACCCAATCACATCGAGGCGACGTGCACTGCTATCAATATTCGGATCTGTGGTAAATACCCCTGCCACATCGGTAAAAATCTGGCATTCATCGGCTTCTAACGCTGCCGCTAAGGCTACTGCTGTGGTATCTGAACCACCGCGTCCTAAGGTGGTCACTTCGCCTTGAGGATCGATGCCCTGAAACCCTGCAACGATCGGCACAACACCATCGGCAAGCAAAGACTGCAAATATTCAGTATCAACTCGCTCAATGCTAGCGCGGCCAAATTGACTATTTGTATGAATTTGCACTTGATCGCCCGTAAGGGATTTCGCTTTTATGCCGCGACGTTGTAGCGCCATCGACATCAAAGCAATACTCACTTGCTCACCCGTTGACACTAACATGTCTAATTCGCGCGCCGAGGCGCGCGGATTAATTTGTGCTGCAAGTGCAAACAGGCGATTCGTCTCACCCGCCATCGCGGATAAGACTAAAACTTGCTGCTCACCATTGTGAGCTGACTTTGTAATCTGCTCAGCGACCGCTTCGATACGTTCAATAGAACCCACCGAAGTACCGCCGAACTTTTTCACAAAAAGCTTGCTACCACTAAGCTTTCGTTTTTGGGGCACAGCAACCTCTTAAGCTAGACGCTCAGTAATCCAAGGTAATACTTGAGCCAATGCCGCATCCAGATTTTCTGGCTGGCTACCGCCCGCTTGAGCCATATCAGGACGACCACCGCCTTTACCGCCCACTTGTGCAGCGACCATAGCGACGAGCTCACCCGCTTTGACTTTACCGATCAGATCGTTACTCACACCCGCGATCAGGTTAACTTTCCCTTCCTGCGCTGTACCAAGCACGATAATGGCCGATTTCAATTTCTGTTTTAATTCATCTTGCAAGCCACGTAATGAACTTGCCTCAACGCCGTCTAATTTTTTGATCAATACGTTAACGCCATTAACTACAACGGCATCGCCCACTAAGTCTGCACTCGCTGCGGCCGCGAGCTTATCTTTCAACTGCGCCATTTCTTTTTCGAGTTGCTTCATTTTGTCGAGCTGCGCTTTTAACTTAGCCACTACTGAGTTGGCATCGCCTTTCAATAAGGCAGCGGCTTCTTCCAGTTCAGCTTGTTGCTGCGCCACATAAGCCATAGCAGCAGCGCCAGTCACGGCTTCGATACGACGTACACCCGCTGCAATACCCGCTTCAGAGGTGATTTTGAATAAGCCGATATCGCCAGTGCGACCCACATGTGTACCGCCACATAATTCGATAGAGAAATCGCCCATAGTCACAACACGCACTTGTGAATCATATTTCTCACCAAAGAGTGCCATAGCGCCTTTCTCTTTAGCTTCATCTATGCCCATTTCAGCGGTTTTAAGTTCATGGTTACGACGAATTTGAGTGTTAACTAATTCTTCAACTTCTTTTAATTCAGCAGCTTTTACGCCTTCAAAATGGGAGAAGTCAAAACGTAAACGCTCAGGATCAACCAAAGAACCTTTTTGCGAGACATGAGTACCGAGCACTTGACGCAGTGCGGCATGCAGTAAATGCGTAACAGAATGGTTTAACTGAGTACGGTGACGTAGTTTTTTGTCCACTTTCGCTTCAATAACTTGGCCAACGCTCAAGCTACCTGTAGCCAAAACACCTTGATGGCCCGTTGCTTGACCATACTTTTGCGTATCGTTTACCGTAAACTCAATACCATTCGCAACCAATTGGCCTTTATCGCCTACTTGACCGCCAGATTCAGCGTAGAAAGGTGTTACATCGAGCACGACAACGGCTTCATCACCCGCTTTGATCGCCGTCACTGACTCACCATTTTGATAAATCGCGGTGACCTTAGCTTGACCCGCTAATTCGGTGTAACCACTAAATGCAGTTTCAGCATCAATTTTCAGCGCAGCGTTATAATCTGCACCAAAGTTACCGGCAGCTTGTGCGCGGCTACGTTGCTCAGCCATGGCGACTTCGAAACCGGCTTCATCGACAATGATGTTGCGCTCACGGCAGACATCAGCGGTCAAATCCATTGGGAAGCCATAGGTGTCATACAGCTTAAATACGGTTTCGCCGTCTAAGGTGTCACCTTTCAACTCGTTTAAGGCCGTATCTAAAATACCTAAACCACGTTCAAGCGTACGGGCAAATTGCTCTTCTTCCGCTTTCAGTGCTTTTTCAACAATCGCTTGAGTCTCAGCTAACCCTTTTGCTGCATCGCCCATCACCGCAATCAAAGACGGAACCAGCTTGTAGAAGAAAGCTTCGGTCGCACCTAACTTGTTACCATGGCGAACTGCGCGACGAATAATACGGCGCAGCACATAACCGCGGCCTTCGTTCGACGGCATAACGCCATCGGCAATTAAAAATGCACATGAACGGATATGATCGGCAATGACTCGCAGCGACTTTTCAGATAAGTCACTAACACCAATGACCTCTGCGGCTTTAGCAATCAAAGTACGGAAAATATCGATTTCGTAGTTAGAATGTACGCCCTGCATAATCGCAGCAATACGCTCAATCCCCATGCCTGTATCAACCGAGGGCTTAGGCAAAGGTAACATTTCACCCAATGCTTGACGGTTGTACTGCATGAAAACGATGTTCCAGATTTCGATGAAACGATCACCATCTTCTTCAGGACTGCCAGGACGTCCGCCCCAAATATGATCACCATGATCATAAAAAATCTCAGTACATGGACCACAAGGACCGGTATCACCCATTTGCCAGAAGTTATCTGACGCAAAGGCAGCACCTTTATTGTCACCGATACGTATGATGTTCTCGGCAGCGACACCAATTTTTTTATTCCAGATTTCAAAGGCTTCATCATCTGTCTGATAAATAGTGACGCACAGACGTTCCTTCGGCAGCTTTAACGTTTCAGTTAAAAAAGTCCAACCCAAACGAATCGCTTCTTCTTTGAAATAATCTCCAAAACTGAAGTTACCTAGCATTTCGAAAAAGGTGTGATGACGTGCTGTGTAGCCAACGTTATCCAAATCGTTATGTTTACCACCGGCGCGTACACAACGTTGAGCAGTGGTCGCACGCGTATAATTGCGTTTGTCCATGCCAAGAAACACGTCCTTGAACTGATTCATGCCTGCATTGGTAAATAAAAGTGTGGGATCGTTGCCTGGCACTAATGAACTACTGTCCACAACTTGATGACCATTGCTGCGGAAAAATTCGAGGAAAGCGCTTCTGAGCTCTGCTGTAGTTTGATACATGAAATCATCCTGAATTGGGTAAGCATTACCAGCTACGCCTTAGGCTAGCCGTATTTCTATTTGCCCAGCATTATAAGCAGACTAAGGAAGGACGACCAGTCTTGATTGGTGATATACACATCAGGAATTTAATATTTTAGCGTGAATCGCCCACACCAGAGTCACTAGAAGCAAAACGACAAGATAAAGCACAAATAAAGACGGTGTAAGTTTATCGCGGCACGGACAATATTTAAGCAAGTGAGTCTAATGTGGAGTACGAAATGAACAAGACTCATTGATGATATTTAGATGAGCTTTTACCTTAGCTCCAAATTTAATAATTTTCATCGAGATCATTGGGATCTGAATCTAGTGCGTAAGTGATTTGATCGTAGCTAAAGCCTTGGCCCATTAAAAAACGCACTCGTTTGGCTTTTTCCTTCACGATGAGATCCCGAGCTTTAGAGCCCTTCACTTCTGTTACGCGAGGAACACCGTATTTTTTGGTGGCTTTATCTTTTGCTAGCTCAAACCAGTCACAATCACAATTAACCAAAGCGGCTTCAATACAGTCTTTAGATAAGCCTTTCTGTGCGATGGCTTGGCGGATGCGTATTGCACCGTGGCCTCGACTGATGTGGCTTCGCACCAACAGTTCGGCATAACGAGCATCATTAATAAAACCGGAGGATTCGCAAGCATCGAGTACAGGTTCGATATCGTTAATTTCGAAACCTTTTTCGAGCAATTTATCGCGGATTTGTAAACGGGAATAATCGCGGCGCGCTAACAGCGCGACCGCAATTTGATGGGCTGACTGACTCAGAATACTTCGCCTGTCTCTAAATCAATATTGTCCTCAGTACTATCATCAGCTTTGGCAGCCAAGGCACTCGGATTACTCAAAAGCAACTCACGTAGCGTCTTGTCAATTTCAGCAGCAATAGTTGGGTTTTCAGTCAGATATTTGCCAGCATTAGCACGACCTTGGCCGATTTTGTCACCTTTATAGCTGTACCAAGCGCCCGCTTTTTCAATCAACTTATGGGCTACACCTAAGTCTACTAACTCACCAGTACGGTTAATACCTTGGCCATAAAGGATTTGGAACTCAGCTTGCTTAAACGGCGCTGCAACCTTATTTTTCACCACTTTAACGCGAGTTTCGTTACCGACCACTTCATCGCCGTCTTTAATGGCACCAGTGCGGCGAATGTCTAGACGAACAGAAGCATAAAACTTCAGCGCGTTACCACCGGTTGTAGTTTCTGGGTTACCGAACATCACACCAATTTTCATCCGAATTTGGTTGATGAAGATAAGTAAGGTGTTAGATTGCTTTAAGTTACCCGCAAGTTTACGCATGGCTTGGCTCATCATACGCGCCGCTAGGCCCATGTGAGAATCACCAATTTCGCCTTCGATTTCAGCTTTAGGCGTTAATGCCGCCACTGAGTCGACTACGATAACGTCAACAGCGCCTGAACGAGTTAAAGCATCACAAATCTCAAGCGCTTGCTCGCCGGTATCCGGTTGTGAACACAGCAGGTTATCAATATCTACGCCCAATTTTTTAGCATAAATAGGGTCTAGTGCATGCTCTGCATCGATAAAGGCACAGGTTTTGCCTTCACGTTGCGCTGCCGCAATCACTTCTAAAGTCAGTGTTGTTTTACCTGATGATTCAGGACCATAGATCTCAACGATACGACCCATTGGCAAACCGCCAGCACCTAAAGCAACGTCCAGAGACAGAGAACCGGTAGAAATGGTCTCAACATCCATAGAGCGATCTTCGCCCAGCTTCATGATGGAGCCTTTACCAAATTGTTTCTCAATTTGGATCAATACCGCAGCAAGTGCTTTCTCTTTATTTGGATCGACCTTCATTCCTGTTCCCTCATCAAGACAAGCATTAAGCTGTCAAAAGTGATATTCAATTTACAAACGGGTAATTCAAAAAGCCGCGCTTTTTGTCTTAATTCTGCTGACTAGTATACTGTACAATCATACAGTATCAAGACCTGTGACTGAATTATTTTTAGCTGATAGGATTTTTAATATGACCAAGGTTTTAGCGAATATCAAATCAGATAATAGCTCCCTTTGATCAATATCCATCGTTAAGGGCTCAATTTTCGCTAAATTATTGCTAAGATTGGCGCAACAAATTTTGCGTGGTCTTTTTAGCTGAAAATTGTACAGCAGTCTTCCGCTTCCATAGCGCTTAATCACCCTTAACCACACAAACTGTATCGCCTTTAGGCAGTCACAACGGACGATAACGATTTAATGAATGTAATTGATACCGATGATTTAGAAAAACATACTCCTATGATGCGTCAGTACTTGACGATGAAAGCAGAACATCACGATATGTTGCTGTTTTATCGCATGGGTGACTTCTACGAGTTGTTTTATGACGATGCTAAACGCGCTTCTGAGCTATTAGGCATTTCACTCACTGCGCGCGGTAAAAGTGGTGGCGATCCTATTCCGATGGCGGGACTTCCTTACCATGCTGTGGAAGGCTATCTTGCAAAATTAGTTCAAATTGGTCAATCAGTTGCGATTTGCGAACAGATTGGCGATCCCGCGACATCTAAAGGGCCCGTAGAACGTAAAGTGGTGCGAATTGTCACACCAGGCACCTTAACCGACGAAGCGTTGCTACAAGAACGCCAAGACAATCTGTTAGCCGCGGTTTATCAAGGTAAAGTCGGTTTTGGTTATGCCACATTAGATGTTTCATCCGGACGTTTTGTGATTGCAGAGCTCGACACGCGAGAGTCATTAGAAGCGGAATTGCAACGCACTAATCCCGTTGAAATCCTCTACAGTGAAGACTTTGGCGAACTAGGTCTACTTAACGGTTTTAAAGGTAAACGTCGTCGCCCTGAATGGGAATTTGATTACGATACGAGTATCAAGTTACTACTGGCCCAGTTCGGCACTAAAGACTTACATGGTTTTGGTATCGCAGATGCACGTTTATCACTGCAAGCTGCGGGTTGCTTGATGCAATATGTCAAAGACACACAGCGCACGGCACTGCCCCATATCAATGCCATTATCCGCTTCAATCAAACCGATAGCATAGTGCTCGATGCAGCAACGCGCCGAAATTTAGAATTAACTCAAAACCTTGCCGGTGGCCGCGATAATACCTTAGCGGCAGTATTAGATAACACGGCAACGCCTATGGGCAGCCGTATGTTACAACGCTGGATCCATCAGCCTCTGCGAGATCCTAAACAAATCAAGGCGCGCCAACAGGCGGTGACTGAACTCCTCGATACCGCTGCCCACGAAAGTTTGCATGAGCAGTTAAAGGCACTTGGCGATATCGAACGTATCATGGCAAGACTCGCGCTGCGTACCGCTCGCCCAAGAGACTTTGCACGTTTACGTCAAGCACTGGGCTTATTGCCTGAATTACAACAGAGTTTAAGTACACTGAGCGCGCCGCACACGACTCAATTGCGTCAACACTTAGGTGAGTTCCCCACCGAGCAAGCCCTACTTGAGCGCGCGATAGTCGATAATCCTCCCATGCTTATCCGCGATGGCGGAGTGATCCGTGAAGGCTACAACAGCGAACTAGATGAATGGCGCGGCCTGAGCGAAGGAGCGAGTGATTACTTAGTACAACTTGAAGCCAGAGAAAAAGAACGTACTGGCATCAATACACTTAAAGTCGGCTATAACCGCGTACACGGCTATTACATCGAAGTGAGCCGTCTGCAATCCTCACAAGTACCGCTCAATTATCAACGACGCCAAACACTTAAGAATATGGAGCGTTATATCACGCCCGAACTTAAGGAATACGAAGAAAAAGTCCTCTCGAGCCAAGGTAAAGCGCTGGCACTCGAAAAGCAGTTATGGGAACAGTTATTCGATCTTATTCTGCCGAAATTACATGAATTACAGGCTTTTGCTAGAGCTGCGGCTGAGCTTGATGTACTGAGTAACTTTGCCGAGCGTGCCGAAACCTTGGGCTACACTTGTCCAGAGCTGAGCCAAGATATCGGCGTACAAATAGGCGCAGGTCGCCATCCAGTGGTGGAGCGTGTTAGCCAAACGCCGTTTATCGCTAACCCAGTAATCTTACATAATCAAAGACGTATGTTGATTGTGACTGGACCTAACATGGGCGGTAAATCAACCTATATGCGCCAAGTCGCCTTGATTACACTGATGGCCCATATTGGTTGTTTTGTTCCAGCAGATCGCGCCCTGATTGGCCCGATTGATCGCATCTTTACCCGTATTGGCGCATCAGACGATCTGGCCTCTGGCCGCTCAACCTTTATGGTAGAAATGACTGAAACTGCCAACATCCTGCACAATGCCACTGCCAGTAGTTTAGTGTTAATGGATGAAATCGGCCGTGGAACATCCACCTATGATGGTTTATCACTAGCTTGGTCGGCGGCGGAATATTTAGTCCAGCAAGTAGGGGCTATGACCCTATTCGCCACCCATTATTTTGAGCTAACTCAATTACCTGACTTAATGGCAGGTGTTTACAATGTGCACCTTGATGCCATAGAGCACGATGATACCATCGCCTTTATGCATGCAGTACAAGAAGGCGCCGCCAGTAAAAGCTACGGCTTACAAGTTGCGGCGCTTGCCGGCGTGCCAAACAAAGTGATTAAAGCAGCGAAACATAAATTGCAGCAATTGGAGAGTCGCGATCATCAACCAGAAGGAACGAGGACGCCCATTCAAAGCTTACTCGCTTTACCTGAACCGGTTGAAAATCCAGCTTTGACTAAATTAAGTAGCATTAATCCCGATAACTTAACGCCAAAACAAGCGCTTGATTTGCTCTATGAACTGAAACGCTTGAGCTAAACATCAGGTGATCTAAATAAAAGCCTAAAAATAACAACGCCCACTCTATAGTGGGCGTTTTACTTTATGACGTGATCTCACACTAAGTACATTTTCTGGATAGCTTCTCTGAAAGGCACCAGAAGACAGATTTTAGTTTCTAAATAGAGCTTCAACAGATAAACCTTGAGAACCCAATAAATCACGTAAGCGTTTTAATGCTTCCACTTGGATTTGACGAACACGTTCACGGGTTAAACCAATCTCAGCCCCCACATCTTCAAGCGTAGAAGGTTCATAACCTAACAAACCAAAACGACGGGCTAATACTTCTCTTTGTTTTGTGTTCAACTCGTTAAGCCATTTCACCACAGAGTTAGAGATGTCTTCATCTTGCACTTTATAGTCAGGGCCAACACTATCATCATCGGCCAATACATCTAATAATGCTTTCTCGTTATCGCCCCCCAAAGGCGTATCAACAGAGGTAATTTTTTCATTCAGCTTGAGCATGCGGCTCACATCAGAGCTAGAAACTTGCAGTTTTTCAGCAATTTCTTCCGCTGTAGGTTCATGATCCAGTTTTTGTGCTAATTCGCGGGCTGTGCGCAAGTATACGTTGAGTTCTTTAACAACATGAATCGGCAAACGAATAGTACGAGTTTGATTCATGATAGCGCGTTCAATCGTCTGTCTGATCCACCAAGTCGCATAGGTTGAAAAACGAAAACCTCTTTCTGGGTCGAACTTTTCTACGGCACGAATTAAACCTAAGTTACCCTCTTCGATAAGATCGAGCAGTGCTAAGCCGCGGTTATTGTAACGACGTGCAATTTTTACGACGAGACGTAAATTACTTTCGATCATGCGATTACGGGATTTTGCACAACCTTTTAAGGCCTTACGGGAAAAGTAAACTTCTTCTTCTGCGCTAAGCAGTGGGGAAAAACCAATCTCACCTAGATAAAGTTGAGTGGCATCAAGATTTTTTTGCAGGTCATCTTGGACCTGTTGTTCTATTCCTAGCTCTTGGACTAGATCGGTGGCAACTTCTTCTTTTTCAAGATCAAAGTCTACGGTTTCTACGGAAAAATCTACTAGTGCTTCTGCGGCAGTGCTATTTATGCGGCTCATGATCAAATCTCCCAAACCTAATTAAACTGCTGAATTAGTGCAATTTCCTATCCTCCATTTGCCAACAAGGCCCCAAACAATCATTGTTTAGGTAAATAAGTAAGTGGGTTTACAGACTGTCCATGGTAACGAATTTCAAAATGTAACATTACCCGATTGGCACCTGTATTGCCCATTTTTGCAACAGTCTGCCCTGCGAGGACATGTTGCTTTTCTTTGACTAAGATCTTGTCCGTATGAGCATAAGCACTAAGGTAATCGTCACTATGTTTAATAATCACTAAATTACCGTAACCCCTAAGAGCACTTCCTGCGTATACCACCCGCCCATCTGCAGCAGCTTTGATGATATCTCCCCGATTTCCCGCGATCTTAATACCTTTATTTCCCTGCTCATTGGCAGAATAAGTTCCGATTAACTTACCTCTTACTGGCCACTGCCACTGACTCACACTGGCTGGCAGTGTTGAGGTGGGTGGAACCATTAGTTGGTTAACGTTTTGTTGGGAACTTGTTACAAGGTACGCGGGCTTAGCTTTCTGATCAAGTGTTTTTTTCAGATCGTTACTTGACTTAGCATTAGACTGATAAACCTTATCATCTAATTGTTTTTTATCACTTTTACTTGAGTTAGCATCTGAATTACCCGTTATATTTCCATCTAAAGTCGTAGATTTTGATTGGTTACTAGATTTAGCATTAGTTAAATATAAAATCTGTCCAGGGTAAATTGTATAAGGGTTATCTAATTGATTAAGTTTAGCTATTTCAGAAAAGTCTTTCCCTGCCCCCCAAGAAATAGAGTAGAGAGTGTCACCTTTTTTAACTTTATATGAATTCGATTTAATGTGGCCTTTGCTATTTTTAGAGTAGCTATGGGAAATATTTTCGACGGGTGCGGGTCTGCTGGCCTGAAAGCTACAGCCTACAAGCAGAAATATAAAGCAAAGGTTTAAGAGTAAACCCGCATTCAACAATAAAAACTCCTTGGTAAGGTTGTATTACTGTTTATGATGAAAAAATGACGCCTTCTGTGCAAAACAAGCACTTCGCTTAACACAGTAGCACAACACAAGGTTAAGCTAACTCTCCATTAATTAAAGGTACAAATTTAACCGTTTCAATGGTTTCAGAACTAAAGCGGTCAGCAGTGCGCGTAATACGCATCAATTGCTGAGTATCCTCTCCCACAGGTAAGACTAACACCCCTCCATCAGCCAACTGAGACAGTAAAGCTTCTGGTATAGTCGCCGCCGCCGCAGTTACCATAATGGCATCGAACGGACTACGATTAGCCCATCCCAACCAACCATCGCCATATTTAAACGACACATTATGCAAATCTAATCGTTTTAAACGCTGTCTTGCTTGAATTTGTAGACCTTTGATCCGTTCGATAGTACAAAGCTGAGGCACCAATTGAGCCAAAATGGCTGCCTGATAGCCCGATCCAGTCCCCACTTCTAACACTCGCTGTGGCATCTTGTGCAGTAAGAGTTCGCTCATACGGGCAACGATATAAGGCTGCGAAATAGTTTGCCCTTGTCCAATTGGCAAAGCCGTATTTTCATAGGCTTTATGGGCTAGCGCATTATCGAGAAACATTTCTCGCGGCGTATGCGATATCGCCTTTAACACGGCTTGATTACGGATCCCCGCATCTTGAAGCTTTTTAGCTAAATTCACCGCCGATGTTAAGGCAACTCGAGTCATATTTTATCTACCCAATTTTGCAATGCCGTTAGTTGTCCGTAGGCGGTTAAGTCAACCGTTAAGGGCGTAATTGAAACATAGCCATTGGCGATAGCATGAAAATCAGTGCCCTCTGTGGCATCCTGCTCTTGTCCCGGTGGACCAAGCCAGAAGATTTCACGTCCGGCAGGATCTTGCGTTCGCACTATGCCTTCGGCCTTATGACGAGCGCCGAGGCGAGTCACTTTGATGCCTTTAATTTGATCAAGTGGCAAGTCAGGCACATTCACATTTAAGATCTGATCTTTTGCCAAAGGCTGGGCCAACAAACCTTGAACTATCCGCCGAGCATAAACAGCAGCCGATTGATAATGTTCGAATTTACGGCCATTAAGCGAAATCGCTATTGCAGGAAAACCTAAAAAGCGTCCTTCCATCGCGGCGGCAACCGTCCCCGAATATAAGGTGTCATCGCCCATATTTGCCCCCGCATTGATGCCAGACACCACCATATCAGGTTCGCCATCACATAATTCTCGGATAGCCAAATGGACGCAATCTGTCGGTGTACCGTGAACGGAAATATAGCCATTATCTAACCTATTAATTCTTAATGGATTAGTCAAGGTTAATGAGTTGCTCGCACCAGAGCAATTTCGATCCGGCCCCACAGTCAGCACTGTCGCAATTTCAGCCAAAGCCTCAGATAAGGCTTTGATACCTGGAGCATTAATCCCATCGTCATTGCTAACAAGGATACGGATCATGACTCTGCTTCAGTCTTAACAGTATCAGTGTTAGCCACTACGTTAGCGTTAATTACCTCAGGCGCAGGCTCCTGCACCAATGTCGCTTGCCATTGCTGCTCTTTAACATCTTGATAATTAACCAACTCTCTCAATAACGATGTTGCAAAACTGCCCGCAGGCAACACAAACTCCAGCACTAAGCCATCGGCGGTTTGTTCGTATTTAAGGCCTTGGGGCTCAAGCAATAACGGACGGCGTTCTTGCTCTAATCCGGCGTGCTCTAAACCATAGCAATCGTCAGCTAACTCACTCATGGCTAAGGTTTCCACCGCAGCAGCTTCACCTTGGGGTAGCATCATGCCGCGCCCCCACAATGGTGCAGAGAGTTGAATGTCTTTTTCAATCAGACGCTTCAATACGATAAGATCCCATTCAGGCGTCACGAAGAAGCTTTTGCTGCCCGCTAACATCACACAATCACCCGCCAAAGGCTTAGTGCCATGGTTGGCTAAACGGTACGACACTACAGTGTTAAACAGATTTGAGCGCACGGCAGACAAATATATGCTGCGCTTATTTCTGTCTTTCACTTTTTTACCCGCCATCATTTGGCGACCAAACACTAAGTTTTTGCCATCGTGACCAAAGCGCTGCTCACCAAAGTAATTGGGCACGCCCACTTGAGCGACCTTTTCGATACGACTGATAATGTCTTCCACTTGGGTGACATTTCTCAGGGTAAGAATAAAGCGGTTACCGACTAAGGCACCAATTCGCAGTTTCTTGCTGTGGCGGCTGCTCGACAATATAGTCAAACGCTCGCTATTGAGCTCCTTCCAAGCAGGCGTTTCTTTACCAGGAATACGCACACCGAACCACTGTTCTGTGATGGCATTTTTATCTTTTTGCCCAGCATAGGTCACTTCCTTTGGATGCACCTTAGCAAACTTAGCGATCATTTCCGCGACTTGTACTGTATTTAGCCCTTCTTTGCGTACATGCAGCATATGATGTTCACCTTCACCCGTCGGGCTAAAAGGCAAAATCTCTTTCACGATAAAATCGCTATTTTGGGTTCTTAGATCTGCTGTACCTAAAGGCTTACCATACAGATAATGTAATTCGCTCATGGGACTTTTTTACTCTTAAGTTAATCGTGTTTGCGGGCCATAAGTACCACGGCTTCTACCGCAATACCTTCTTTACGCCCGGTAAATCCAAGCTGTTCAGTCGTGGTCGCTTTGACATTAATATCGTCAAGTTCCGCGGTTAAATCGGCGGCTAATATCTGGCGCATTGCCTCTATGTGCGGTGCCATTTTAGGAGCTTGGGCTATGATAGTGACGTCAAGATTGCCTAGCACAAAGCCTTTCGCTCTCGCTAAAGCATAGCAATGACGCAGCAATACGCGGCTATCGGCCCCCTTATAGGCGGCATCGGTATCGGGAAAATGTTTTCCTATGTCACCGAGCGCTAAAGCACCGAGGATGGCATCGGAAATCGCATGCAGTACCACATCACCATCTGAATGTGCGACTAGGCCTGTTTCATAGGGTACTTCCACGCCACAAAGGATAAGTGGCCGCGCCGCACCAAATTTATGCACATCGAAACCATGGCCGATACGGATTTTCATTTAATATTCCTAACGTATTATTTTACTTTAATTATGACTATTTAACGGCACGCATCAAAAACAGTTCGGCTAGCCCTAAATCGTCGGGATGCGTTACTTTTATATTATCAGCACGGCCCGAAACGAGTCCGGGTGATATCCCCGCCCATTCCATCGCAGAAGCCTCATCTGTGACTACCGCACCTGCAGCCAGAGCCGCATTGAGGTAATTTTTTAATTGCTGCGCTGGAAATAACTGCGGCGTCAATGCATGCCATAAATTATCGCGGCACACAGTGGCACTGATTTCACCCTGTTTATTCGCGCGCTTCATGGTATCGCGTACAGGCATTGCCAAAATAGCACCTTGGGGGAATTGCACTCTGGATGCGAGTAACTTGTCGATATCCGTCGCGGTTAAACAAGGTCTTGCCGCATCATGCACTAAGGCCCAACTGTGCTCGGGCGCAATTTGCAGCGCCGCCAACACAGAATCAGCGCGCTCACCGCCACCTAATACTGTAATCAATTTGGGGTGCACGGCCTGTGGCAAGGTATCGAAGATAGTATCGTTCGAATGTAAGGCGACGATCACTTGAGAAATGTGCGGATGGGACAAGAGCTTATCTAAGGTATGAGCAAGAATACTCTGGCCGCACACCTCAAGATATTGCTTAGGTCTGTCGGCGCCCATACGGCTACCTATGCCCGCAGCAGGAACGATGGCAACCACAGCTTGAGTGACATGCTCAGCTTGGCGCTGCAATTCAATTTGTGTTACCAGATCAGATTGACTATCGGGATTGGATTGTTCATTTAATCCAAGATCTAAATGTCCTAGCTCTGTCATCCTAACTCCATATTACTGAGATGGACTCGATACCGAGCGCTCACCACCCACGACGCGATAGAAGGTCTCGCCTTCTTTAACCATGCCAAGTTCGTTGCGTGCGCGCTCTTCGATGGCTTCTGTACCACTTTTCAGATCGATGATTTCTTCCTTCAGCACTTGGTTACGCTCATTGAGTTTGGCGTTACCTTCTTGCTGGGCGGCAATTTGTTTTTGCAGAACGAAATATTCAGGAAGACTATTACCTCCCGACCAAAGACGGAATTGCAGTACACCGAGTAGCACTATGAGTGCAATGACAAAAAATTTCATGGAGGAATTAGCGTCAGTATCTTGGATTAAAAAAATATACAGCAGATAGTACAACAAAAAAGGCCACCAAGTGGTGGCCTTTTTACATCAAATATTAAATTACGCCTGACCTTTGATCTCTTTCAAACCACGGTATGGGGCTTTTTCACCTAATTGCTCTTCGATGCGCAGCAATTGGTTGTACTTAGCAACACGGTCAGAACGACACAGTGAACCGGTTTTGATTTGGCCAGCAGCAGTACCTACGGCTAAGTCAGCAATGGTTGAATCTTCAGTTTCACCACTACGGTGTGAAATCACTGCAGTGTAACCCGCTTCTTTCGCCATGCGAATGGCCGCTAAAGTCTCAGTCAATGAACCGATTTGGTTGAATTTGATAAGGATTGAGTTAGCAATACCGTTCTCGATACCACGGGTTAAGATTTTAGTGTTAGTAACGAATAAATCGTCGCCCACTAATTGGATCTTGTCGCCCATGATTTGAGTTTGGTAAGCCCAACCATCCCAATCTGATTCGTCTAAGCCGTCTTCGATAGACACGATTGGATATTGGTCAGCCAATGATTTTAAGAAATCAGAGAAACCGTTCGAGTCGAATACTTTGCCTTCGCCCGCTAAATCGTATTTGCCGTCTTTGTAGAATTCAGATGCGGCGCAATCTAGCGCTAAGGTCACATCCGTACCTAACTTGTAGCCAGCCAGTTCAACCGCTTCTTTGATAATGGCTAACGCATCAGCGTTTGACGCTAAGTTAGGTGCAAAACCACCTTCGTCACCTACAGAAGTGCTTAGACCTTTGTCGTGCAATACTTTTTTCAGCGTATGGAAGATTTCAGCGCCCATGCGCAGTGCTTCACGGAAGGTTTTCGCGCCAACAGGTTGCACCATGAATTCTTGGATATCAACGTTGTTATCCGCGTGCTCGCCACCGTTTAAGATATTCATCATAGGCACAGGCATAGAATATTGGCCTGGTGTACCGTTTAATTCAGCGATATGCGCGTATAAAGGAATACCTTTAGATGCTGCTGCTGCTTTAGCAGCCGCTAAAGACACAGCCAGAATCGCGTTTGCGCCTAACTTGTCTTTGTTTTCTGTGCCATCTAAGTCGATCATGATTTGATCAAGCTCAGCTTGTGCAGTCGCATCTTTGCCTAATAATGCAGCGCGGATGACACCGTTTACGTTAGCAACAGCGGTTAATACGCCTTTGCCTAAATAACGGCTCTTATCGCCATCACGTAATTCTAACGCTTCGCGGCTACCGGTAGATGCACCAGAAGGCGCTGCCGCCATACCGACAAAACCACCTTCTAAATGCACTTCAGCTTCAACTGTTGGGTTACCACGAGAATCCATAATCTCGCGACCAATCACGTTAATAATCTTAGCCATAACACCCTCGATTTAAGTTTAAAGATAAAAGAAAAAACCAATACCTATGGGAATAAATGGAAGTCACATACCGCAGAAAATAACCAAATTCCATTTACGGTTTGCGTCCATACAGATGCAACTAGTACGCATGCTGTTTATACCCAGAGGTATTAAGTTCTTATGTTTCAAGTCGCGACGAGTGTAGCAAAAGGCCGGCACCACTGTCGCGGGTCCGGCCTCAAATATTCTTACTTCAGATCACGTTTTTGATGCGCACTTGCCGCAGCAATAAACCCTTCGAACAATGGGTGACCATCGCGCGGAGTTGAGGTGAATTCAGGATGGAATTGACCTGCAACAAACCATGGGTGATCTTTTAATTCGATCATTTCAACCAGTTTACGATCAGAAGACAAACCGCTGAAGATCATGCCAGCTTGCTCTAAACGCTCTCTGTATTTGTTGTTCACTTCGTAACGATGACGGTGACGTTCTACACAGCTGTTGCCTTTGTAGGCTTGAGCCGCTTTTGAACCCTCGAGTAAATGACACAATTGAGCGCCTAAACGCATAGTGCCACCTAAGTCAGACGCCTCATGGCGCTGCTCAACATTACCTTCTTCGTCAATCCATTCAGTGATCAAACCCACCACTGGGAATGGTGTTTCTTTATTGAATTCAGTTGAATGTGCATCAGCCATGCCAGCAACATTACGCGCAAATTCAATCAGAGCAACTTGCATACCTAAACAAATACCGAAATACGGTAGATTGTTTTCACGGGCAAATTTTGCCGCCAGTATCTTACCTTCAACACCACGCTCGCCAAAACCGCCTGGTACTAAGATACCGTCTAAGCCCTGTAAGACTTCTTCGCCTTTAGCTTCTACGGTTTGTGAATCAATATACTTGATGGTCACTGATACGCGGTTTTTAAGGCCTGCGTGTTTTAATGCTTCGTTGACTGACTTATAGGCATCTGGCAGTTCAATGTATTTACCCACCATACCAATAACGACTTCGCCGTTTGGATTAGCTTCTTGATAAATCACATTTTCCCACTCAGACAGATCCGCTTCACGGCATTCTAAACCGAAACGCTTAACCACTAAGTCATCCAAACCTTGTGAACGTAACAAAGCTGGGATTTTATAAATACTATCAACATCTTTTAATGAAATAACCGCACGCTCTTCGACGTTACAGAACAGCGAAATTTTGGCTTTTTCATTCGCAGGAATCGCACGATCACCACGGCAAACCAGCACATCTGGTGCAATACCGATAGAACGCAGCTCTTTCACTGAGTGTTGAGTTGGCTTAGTTTTCACTTCGCCTGCAGCACCTAAGAAAGGCACTAAGGTTAAATGCATGAACAGAGTACGATCACGACCCAGCTCAACACCGAGCTGACGGATAGACTCTAGGAACGGCAAGGATTCGATATCACCCACAGTACCGCCGATTTCGACGATAGCGACATCATGGCCTTCGCCACCTGCTAATACTTTTTCTTTAATCGCATTAGTGATGTGTGGGATAACCTGAATGGTTGCGCCCAAATAATCGCCACGACGTTCTTTACGTAATACTTCTTCGTAAATACGACCGGTAGTGAAGTTATTACGGCGATTCATCTTAGTACGGATGAAACGCTCGTAGTGACCCAAGTCGAGATCTGTTTCTGCACCGTCTTCAGTAACAAATACTTCGCCATGTTGGGTTGGGCTCATGGTACCCGGATCAACGTTAATGTAAGGGTCCAGTTTCATGATGGTTACATTGAGACCGCGGGCCTCTAAAATTGCAGCTAATGATGCTGCTGCAATGCCTTTACCTAGTGATGAAACAACGCCACCAGTAACGAAGATATACCTTGTAGTCATGCTGAACCTGAGAAAATGAGTTTGAAAATACGTGCTTGTAAGAAAGCACTAGGACGGGGCAGTAGTATACCAAAGGCGGCGCGATTCGACAAACACCAATCGGGATAATTTGCCGTTTATCTCGTCTCTGTCGCTTTTACTTGGTCCCAATAGGCATCGAGCTCCATTAATGTGTGCTCTTCCATGCTTTTACCGCTGTCACTGGCCAACTGTTCTACACCGCGAAAACGGCGTTCAAATTTAAGATTGGCTTGGCGCAACGCTTGTTCTGGATCGACCTTAAGATGTCGAGCTAAATTCACCACGGCAAACAGCAAGTCGCCCATTTCGGACTGCACTTTCGCTTGGTCTTGCTCGTCTTGATTCACTTCATGCAAGACTTCATCGATTTCTTCATGGATTTTAGCGACCACAGGTTCAAGTTCGGCCCAATCGAAACCGACTCGCGCCACCCTTTGCTGAATTTTGATTGAGCGCGACAGCGCAGGTTGGGTACGCGGAATATTGTCTAACGCAGAAACCACAGTATCTGCTTGGGTTTCACCCGCGACTTGCAGGGCTTTTTGTTCACGCTCAATCGCTTTAATCGCCTCCCAATTGGCTTTCATCGCTTGGGCGCTATCGCCTATTTGCGGATTTTGCTCACCGAACACATGGGGATGACGACGGGTTAACTTGTCGCTGATTTTCTCAATCACGCTCGAAAAATCAAACTTGCCTTGCTCTTTACCAAGCTGACAATAGAATACGATTTGAAATAACAAATCCCCGAGTTCATCGGGTAACTCATCCCAGGCTAAACGCTCTATGGTATCGGCAACTTCATAGGCTTCCTCTAAAGTAAAAGGCACTATAGTTTGAAAGGTTTGCGCTTTATCCCACGGGCAACCCGTGTGCGGATCACGCAGTTTTTCCATAATGTTAAGCAGCGGCTCAACATCTGTTATAGAAAATCCCGTTGTAGAAGGTTCCGTGGTAGCAGGTTCCATTGTAGAAGTTTCAGTAGTAGAAAATGAGGTTAATGGCGCCGTGTGGGAAGTCATGCTGATATCCTTTAAAGATAAATACTGCAACGGGCGAATATTGAGAAAGAACAAAAAATACGCCTCCGCAGTGTTTTTTAGCAAAAGGCTACAATAAAGCGATGATGATAAGCTAGGTAAAATAAAAGTGCTATTTTGATGCTGAGATCAGATTTTAGTGACGTATTTCAACTAAGACTTATTTTAACTAAAGAGCGTTCGCTCCATTTCGTAATTCACTCATCTCGTGAGCAATAAATTGACAACCTTCCTCCCCAACAAATTCTCATCTATGTCCTGCATACAAGTATTTAGCGCAAGCCATCTTAAATGATAAGATACGCAGCAATATTTCAATGAAGCTAAAACTCACCGAGTGAAGACCTGACAATTGCGGCCAAACTATGCACATGATAAATGCGGTCCTTCAATTTATTCATTTGATTGATGTTAGGTATATTTCGATTCTGTCGTCCGATGTTAGGACGCACACCCTTATCGTTTTTAAGCATTACTGGAGACAAAACTCATGACAAACGTGACAGTGGATGCCACGCCGTTAACGACTAAGCCATCCCAAGATGGTTTTTACATGCCTGCCGAATGGGCGGCGCAGCAAGCCGTGTGGATGATTTGGCCCTATCGTCCCGATAACTGGCGCGCTGCAGCCTCTTTTGCTCAGGCGACCTTTGCTAAGGTGGCCGATGCCATTGGTGCAGCAACGCCGGTTTATATGGGTGTTCCAAAAGCCTTTTTAGCACAAGCCAAAACGGTAATGCCATCCCATGTCACTCTGGTTGAAATGGATAGCGACGACTGCTGGGCGCGCGATACTGGGCCAACCGTCGTTGTGAATGACAAGGGCGAATGCCGTGGTGTTGATTGGGGCTTTAACGCTTGGGGCGGCCATAACGGTGGTTTGTACTTTCCATGGGATAAGGACGAGCAAGTCGCGCAGCAAATGCTTGCGCAGCATGGTTTTGCCCGTTACAGCGCGCCGCTGATCCTCGAAGGTGGCTCCATCCATGTCGATGGTGAAGGCACTTGTATGACGAGTGCCGAATGTTTACTTAATGCCAACCGTAACCCGGATCTGACCAAAGAACAGATTGAAGACTTACTGCATGACTATTTGAATGTTAAGCAGTTTATCTGGTTGCAAGATGGCGTGTATATGGATGAGACCGATGGCCATATCGACAATATGTGCTGTTTTGCTCGCCCTGGTGAAGTCATTCTGCACTGGACCGATGATGAAGCTGACCCACAATATCCACGCTCAAAAGCCGCGCTCGATGTACTGCAAAATACCGTGGACGCCAAAGGCCGTAAGTTAAAAATCCATCTATTGCCACAACCGGGGCCGCTATATTGCACCGAAGAAGAATCAAAAGGTGTGGCTGAAGGCACTGGCGTGCCACGCACGGCGGGTGAGCGTTTAGCCGGTTCTTATGTGAACTTTTTAATCACCAATAATCGCATCGTGTTCCCGTTGCTTGATCCTGCAACCGATGATATCGCAGCCGAAAAACTGCAGGAAATCTTCCCAGAGCATGAAATTGTGGGTGTGCCAGCCCGTGAGATTTTATTAGGTGGCGGTAATATCCATTGTATTACTCAGCAAATCCCTGCTGGAAAGTAACCCAAGGAGAACAGCATGACGATTGATGTCACTGTTATTACACCACAATTGGCTTTCAGCGGGAGGGTGTAAGATGTTTGAAGTTACTGAAGTTTCTATTGCCGAGCTGCGTGCTGCGCTCGAATCTGGCCGCACCACCGCAGTGGAGTTGGTTAAATCGTTCCTCGCGCGAGTTGAGGCCTATGACGGTCCTGCGACAAAGACTAAGCTCAATGCGTTAGTGGTACACAATCCCGATGCGCTCAAAGAAGCTGAGGCGTCAGATGCGCGCCGCGCCCGTGGTGAAATACTGAGCCCACTTGAGGGTATTCCTTACACCGCTAAGGATAGCTATTTGGTGAAGGGGCTGACAGCGGCGTCTGGCAGTCCAGCCTTTAAGGATTTAGTGGCACAATACGATGCCTTCGCCGTTGAGCGCCTACGCGCCGCGGGTGCCATTTGCCTAGGCAAAACCAATATGCCACCTATGGCCAATGGCGGTATGCAGCGTGGTCACTATGGCCGCGCTGAAAGCCCATACAATGCTGAGTATCTTACTGCACCGTTTGCTTCGGGCTCTTCTAATGGGGCGGGCACGGGCACAGCGGCAAGCTACTCGGCTTTCGGTCTTGCTGAAGAAACTTGGTCGAGTGGCCGTGGTCCAGCATCTAATAACGGCCTGTGCGCCTATACCCCCTCTCGCGGTGTGATTTCCGTGCGTGGTAACTGGCCGTTAACCCCGACCATGGACGTGGTCGTGCCTTACACCCGCACTATGGCAGATATGCTTGAAGTGCTCGATGTGATTGTGGCCGACGATCCTATCACCGGTGGCGATCTCTGGCGCCTGCAACCTTGGGTCCAAATCCCTAAAGCCTCGACAGTTCGCCCAGAATCTTATCTGGCGCTGGCGGCTAGCGCCGATACGCTTAAAGGCAAGCGTTTTGGCGTGCCGCGCATGTACATCAATAAAGATGAATTGGCTGGCACTAGCGAAAACCCAGGTATCGGCGGCCCAACGGGTCAACGTATTCATACCCGCCAATCGGTTATCGAACTATGGGAAGCGGCTCGTAAAGCCTTAGAAGCCGCTGGCGCCGAAGTGATTGAAGTGGATTTTCCGCTGGTATCAAATTGTGAAGGCGATCGTCCCGGCGCGCCGACCGTGTTTAACCGTGGCATAGTCACGCCTCAGTTCCTCCATGATGAATTATGGGAACTCTCGGGTTGGGCGTTCGATGAGTTCCTTCGGGCTAACAATGACCCTAAACTCAACAAGCTGGCTGATGTTGTTGGGCATTTGATATTCCCCCATGATCTTGGCACCTTGCCAAATCGTGAAGGTGACTTAGCGGCAGGCATGGAAGAGTACGTCAACATGGCCAAGCGTGGTCTTAAATCCTATGACCAAATTGACAGCATTCCCGATGGGCTGCGTGGCTTAGAGAAGACGCGTAAGCTAGATCTCGAAGACTGGATGGACGGGCTAAAGCTCGATGCAGTGCTATTCCCAACCGTGGCAGATGTCGGCCCCGCCGATGCCCATGTGAATCCGGCATCAGCCGATATTGCGTGGAGCAATGGAGTTTGGGTCGCTAACGGTAACCTAGCAATTCGTCACTTAGGGGTACCGACAGTGACTGTACCTATGGGCGTGATGGCCGATATTGGCATGCCAGTCGGTTTGACCTTCGCAGGTCGCGCCTATGACGATAATAACCTGCTTAAATTTGCCGGTGCATTTGAGTCAACAGGTGACCGGCGCATGATCCCGCCACGTACACCAAAGCTTGGTGAATAAGCGCTAAGACAAGGCATAAGCCTAAGCACTCAATGTAAGAGCTTAGAAATGAAAACGGGATTGGCATCAGAATGCCAATCCCGTTTTTTTAATACTTACGTCGATATTCTTTCAACAAAGCTGGATTCATGCTGCTATAAAACATGCTGCTGTAAAAAAGACAGCAACCGTCTTATCTTAATGCCAAGAGCTCTTTTCTGACGATCTCTGCGCCCGCACTTAAGGCGTTGAGTTTGCCTCTAGCGACTTGATGGGATAAAGGCGTCATGCCGCAATTGGTACAAGGATAGAGCTTGTCGGCATCGACAAATTTAAGGGCTTTTCGTAGGGTGTCAGCCACTTCCTCAGCGGTTTCAATCGTGTCGGTGGCGACATCAATCGCGCCGACCATGACTTTTTTACCGCGAATGAGCTCAAGTAGCTCCATTGGCACATGGGAGTTGTGACATTCTAGCGAGATAATATCGATATTAGACTTTTGCAGTTTAGGAAACACTTCTTCATATTGGCGCCACTCTGAGCCCAAGGTTTTTTTCCAATCTGTATTGGCTTTGATGCCATAACCATAACAAATGTGTACCGCCGTTTCGCATTTAAGCCCTTCAATGGCTCTTTCTAAACACGCAATGCCCCACTCGTTTACCTCATCAAAAAACACATTAAAGGCAGGCTCATCAAATTGGATAATATCAACACCCGCCGCCTCTAATTCTTTGGCTTCCTCATTAAGAATTATGGCAAATTCCCACGCGAGCTTTTCGCGGCTTTTATAATGGTCATCATAAAGCGTATCTATCATGGTCATTGGGCCAGGCAGCGCCCATTTAATCGGTTGCGTAGTTTGCTTGCGTAAAAATTTGGCATCTTCAACAAACACCGACTTTTGGCGGCTCACTGGGCCGACAACCGTGGGCACGCTTGCATCATAGCGATCACGAATTTTAACGATTTTACGTTTTGAAAAATCAACGCCGTTGAGGTGCTCAATAAAGGTAGTGACAAAATGTTGCCGCGTTTGCTCGCCATCACTGACAATATCAATCCCCGCTAGCTGTTGATCCTGTAATGACAAACGCAGTGCATCGTGTTTACCGGTAATTAATTCCTCTCCTTGCAATTTCCATGGAGACCAAAGTGTTTCAGGCTCTGCAAGCCATAAAGGTTTAGGCAAACTGCCCGCAGTTGAAGTCGGTAACAGTCTGTTGTTAATCAGGGTCTGGTTAAGCGATGTTTTATTAAGTCGTGTTGTCATGATAATGATGCCGTATTGGGTTAATTATTGAGCGTGACGATTAAGCGCAGAGCGACTAAAGGTAATTAGCAGACCATTGTTCAAAAAACGTTTGATAGGGTTTGATAAAGTGCTCCGCTGCAAATTTGCCTTGCTCATTCGCCAATTGGCTACGTTCTGCTCGGTCATAAACAATTTGAGTCAGTGAATGATCCAGATTTTTCAAATTAGGTTGATAGCATTTTCCTGCAACAGCATTGGCATTATAAATCTCAGGGCGATAGATTTTTTGAAAAGTTCCCATAGTGCTGATGGTGCTTATCAACTCAAGATGGGTGTAATCATTGAGCAAATCACCAAAGAAATAAAAAGCTAACGGCGCCACGCTATTTGGCGGCATAAAATAGCGCACCTGTAAGCCCATTTTTTTGAAATATTGCTCAGTTAAAGACGATTCATTTGGCTGATATTCAACCCCTAATACGGGATGCTGATTCTCAATTCTATGGTAGGTTTTATTATCCGACACACTGAGGCAGATAACCGGTGGCTTATTAAAATTCTGTTTGTAAGCATCAGAATTAACAAAAGACTGAAATAGCTTGCCATGTAGACCACCAAAATCATCTGGAATACTAAATTTGGCTTGGCCCTTATTATGTTCTGCCAGTAACACGCTAAAGTCATAATCGCGTACGTAAGATGAAAAGTTATTGCCGACAATGCCTTCAATACGTTTATTGGTTTTATGATCAACAATATTGGTTTTCAATACTTCAATCGATGGGAAGGTTTGACCACTGCCGTCAATATCCAAATTAACGGAGATGATTTCCAACTCGACGCTATAACGTTCGCCTTTAGGGTTATCCCAATGCGCTAAGGCATTAAAACTGTTATCAATCATCTTTAACGCGTTGCGTAAGTTCGCTTGGCGATGACTGCCTCTGGCCAAATTAGCAAAGTTGGTCGTGATACGCGTCTTGTCTGAGGGATGATAATTTTCATCAAGACAAATGCTGTTAATCGTAAATGTAAAATGCTTATTCATAGTGATCCAGTATCCCATTGCCTGATTTCAAACCTGAGTTTATGCCCTGCGCTTCTAGCTTCTCGACCCGACTCTGATAGACATTATTTGTGTTCTGTCTGAGGTTCTATTTAACTTAAGTGCCGATGACTTAAGTCCTGATGGCTTAGCTAGGGTGCAACTTCAAGCTTGTCTAATATTTCGCTTGGAGTCATTTATACGTGGTTCGGCACATGAACAAAAACGGTTTTATTTCACATAGAACATGAGCCATATTCATGATCAACTAGCATGGCGTTGTTGATTAACCAGAACTCGGGATAGGGAAAAGCAGGAAAGCAGGAACAGCAATATGTTTTCGAGTTAGTTCTCCTAGAGCCGGCTTGTAATAGCCGATTACACATATTTTCCCAAAGCTCGTTGTATTACCTGTTGCGCGATATTTATTGTCATTGTGCCCCAGGGTGAGATTACGAGTGGTCATTTAATAACCACACTCATGCCGGCTTCAAGCACCGCATCCAAATAAGCCTCATTCATCAATGCCTGACGCTGCTTTCTTCTGATACTCATTTTTCGCTTCTCAGCGCGTAACATATTCAAACCAAAGTGTCGCATCGTGGCAAGATTAGTCGCTGCATTACCACGGTATATCTGGCACGCATCCTCACCTAAACTCACATCCAGCACCCAGTGCAACTGGTTT